>NZ_NFJG01000119.1:0-13630 GCF_002159755.1 Bacteroides sp. An269 | reverse complement strand
GGATGACCCTGATTCCGGGCTTCCACCGCCTTCCTCCGCCCTTTCCGCTACGCTCCAAGGACGGAGGAAGGCGGTGGCGGAGTTGCACTTCTAACTTGACGGTGGGTAGAAACCATTTCCGGGAAACCATTTCCTTATTGTCCTTTCAGCACCCGGCATGCCGTTTCTATCATGGTGTCTTTCCCCTGGGCGATGTCTTCGCTGGTCATGTCTACTTTCACGTCAGGGTCGATACCGAATTCCAGGTGGTTCATTTCGGGGTCGAGCATCGGGCTGGCAGAGAAACGGATGGACCAGCCGCAGGGGATTTCCGATGAGAAGGGAAGCCCTGAGCCTCCGCCTGTCTTGTCACCTACAAGGGTCACGTTGGGGAACTGGTTCATGCTGTTCACAAAATCGTTGGTGGCACTATAGGCACGGCGGTTGGTGAGCACTACCACCGGCTTTTGCCACCGGATGCCGTCCGAAGGCTCGATGTAGACAGGTTTGGGGTCGGAAAAATCATCGTGGGCAGGTCCCGTCTTGTGGTACATATAGCCTACAAGCACCCGCTCGTTGGTGAAACGTGCCGCCAGTTTTTGTGCCGTGGTCAGGTTTCCGCCTCCGTTATCCCGTACATCTACAATCAGTCCGTCGCATACGGCAAGCGAGTTCAGGGTCTGGTCCAGATTTCCGTCTCCAATGCCGTTCGAGAAACTTTCGCAATAGATGTAGCCGATGTTGTTCTCCAGTATCGACCAGGTAATGCCCGATGAGTTCACGTAGTCTTTTCCTAGGTAATTGCTCTGGATGCTGTCACTGAAATTATGGGGGAAGGCGTCAAACCATGCGCGGTATTGCGATGTGCCGATGGAACTGGACAGGTTGACATGCCCGTCTCTCAGCTCGTTCACCATGTCCGAGAGCACTTCGTAGAGGTTTTCCCACGTCATGTCGGACGTGATGCGCTGGGCGTAGCGGGTGTGCACTTCGTCCCAGTCCAGCCCGTATTCTTCGTGCTTGTATTCCAGAAAGCAATATTGTTCGTCAATGATTTTCCAGAGGGACTCGAAGTTCGATTCGGGCGTATTGCCTGATATGTCTTCGCGGATGCAGGAGGCGAACAATGCCTGCACGGTAATGCATAGGTAGAGGATATATTTTCTCATGGTTTAAAACGGAGTTATTTTAGGTGGCGTGGTCATGTGTTTCTTTCCATGGAACAGGTACAGATTGCGCACGACGCCTATCATGAAGTCGTGCGAGTAGGTATGGCTTTTCAGGTTGTTTACCTTTGCTTGCTGGAGGTCGCATACGTAGCCCACACGCATCACCGTGTTTCCTACCGGGAAGTCGAGGGTAAGGAGCTGGCGCAGGGACGGGTTGTTGTGCAGGGAGGTGAACACTACGTTCCGTCCTCCGTTGCCCAGCGAGAATATTTCGTAATACGATTCGCCGAACTCAGGCGAGAACATCACGCCCAGCAGGGGCAGGTTCGCTTGCCAGCGTACCGTGAGCGGATAGTTCTTGATGCGGAACCGGTAGATGAGCATCCCTGATGCCCCTAAGCCCCCGTAGGCTTTTGCCTGAGCAGGGTTGTTCGAGTTGCGCCGGTTGTATACCACGCCTGCATTGAGGTCGAGCATGGGACCGAAAAGTATCTTCAGTCCCTTGGCAGGGTGGAACTGGTAATGCAGGGCATAGCTCCAGTTCACCAGCCCGCCGTACGTATGGTTGGTCTGCGAGATGTTTTCGGTGTACGAGGCATGTAGCTGGAACAGGTTTTGCGCCGAAACGTTCCCGTCCATCAGGCGGGTCATCCGCATCGTTTCGTAGGCGAAGCGCACTTCTGGACCTTCGTATTCCAAGGGCGAGAGATAGGTCTCGAATGTGTTGTTGTGTCCGGCTCCTATCATCACCGAGCGCATCACGTGGCGTGTGGCTTGCAGGGAGTCTTGCGCTTGGATACGGGTCGGAAGGCAGGTTAAGACTATCAGAATAAAAACACAGAGGCGCAGAGGCACAGAGGCTTTATTTTTTATTCTCAGTGTCTTTGTGTCTCTGTGTTCGATATAAATCAATGTTTTCATTCTTCTTCGTTATCGAATAGGTTCATTTGTCCGTTTTCGTCTTCGGATGTTCCGTTATCTTCTGTGTCGGGAACTTCTTCGGGTTCCGGCATACGGGTAGGTTCCAGTTCGTTTACCTCGCCCACGGTGTAGGTGGTGAGGCGTTTGCCCTTAGCCTTGTAGCTCTTTATGCCTACAAAGTCGGACGCTTCTACTATTAGCGGTTCCCGGAACGCGTCGTGTCCGCCGAATACCACCTGGATGCGCGGATAGGCTTCGGGGCTGAGCAGGAGCAAACGGTTTTGCTTGTTCTCGCCCAAGTAGTTCTGGCGCTTGCTTGTCGCCTCGAAGCAGAAGCGTTTCAGGTATGGGTAGTTCTGCTGGTCGGCATCGTAGAGCACGGCGGTCCACACCTTGTCGGCATCAAACTTCTCGATGAGCCGGATATCGGGGTCGTAATGGTTGTTCAGGTCGAAGTCGGTAGTATAGAAGTCGCCGTCTGTATGTACCACGAGGATGCGGTCATCGCTTTGGAACTCGCCTAAGTATTGTCCGCGTCCGTCGTAATTGAGGCGTAACACATCGTGGTCGAACCACACCTTGCGTCCGCCCAGGGTAGAGCCTCCGCGTTGTTTCAGCCCGATTTTGTGTACCTCGTACTTGGTGAGCAAGTTGCCCATCGACTGGCGTCCCTTGATGTTGATGGTGCTGAAGTCGCGTTCGAACACCAGTTTCTTGATGCGCGGGTTGGGGCGCAGGGTCACTTTCACGGTTTCCGCCTCGCCGTTGGGGTTGGCGGTGAAGTAGACGATGCGCGAACCCGGTGTGCCTTGCGTCACGTCGTACTCGCGGTCGCGTATCATCGAAGTCACGTTGAAACGCTTGATGTAGTGGTATCCGTCTTTCCCGTCGCGGTAGATGACGTTGTAGATAGTACGCTTGTCGTTCTTCTTGAACACGTTGACGTAGAGGATGTTCTTGCCTACGAAGAGCTTGTCCTGTACGCGCACCACCTTGTATTTCCCGTCGCGGTAGAAGATGATTACATCGTCGATATCGGAACAGTTGCACACGAATTCGTCCTTTTTCAGCCCCGTGCCGATAAAGCCTTCCTCGCGGTTGATGTAGAGTTTTTCGTTGGCTTCCGCCACTTTTGTGGCTACGATGGTGTCGAAGTTTCGTATCTCGGTGCGGCGGGGGAACTGTGCTCCGTATTTCTCTTTCAGGCGGCGGAACCAGGCGATGGTATAGTCGGTAATGTGCGCCAGGTGGTTTTCGGTCTCTTCGATGTCCGCCTTCAGCCGGGCGATGTTCTCGTCCGCCTTGTCTTTGTTGAACTTCAGGATGCGTGCCATCTTGATTTCCATCAGGCGCAGGATGTCATCCTTGGTCACTTCGCGCACCATTTGGGGGTAGAACGGGGTGAGCCGCTCGTCGATGTGGGCACAGGCGGCGTCCATGTTTTCGGCTTGCTCGAAGCCGCGGTCTTTGTAGATGCGCTCTTCGATGAAGATTTTCTCCAGCGAGGCGAAGTGCAGGGTCTCCAGGGTCTCGTCGCGCTGTATTTCCAGTTCGCGGCGCAGAAGCCCGAGGGTGTGGTCGACCGACTTGCGGAGCACCGTGCCTACCGAGAGGAAATGCGGCTTCTTGTCCTCGATGACGCAGCAGTTGGGCGAGATGTTCACTTCGCAATCCGTAAAGGCATAAAGGGCGTCCAGCGTCTTGTCCGACGAGGCTCCGGGGGCGAGGTGTACCAGTATTTCCACCTTGTCGGCGGTATTGTCGTCTACCTTGCGCACCTTGATTTTCCCTTTTTCTACGGCTTTCAATATGGAGTCGATGAGCGACGATGTGGTTTTCCCGTAGGGAATTTCGCTGATGCAGAGTGTCTTGTTGTCTATTTTCGATATCTTGGCACGTACGCGCACCACTCCGCCCCGCTCGCCGTCGTTGTAGCGCGACACGTCTACCGCCCCTCCGGTCTGGAAGTCGGGGTAGAGGTGGAACTCTTCGCCGTGCAGGTAAGCGATGGCTGCATCGCATAACTCATTGAAGTTGTGAGGCAGGATTTTCGATGAAAGTCCTACGGCGATGCCTTCTACGCCCTGTGCCAGCAACAGGGGGAACTTGACCGGCAGGGTTACGGGTTCGCGGTTGCGCCCGTCGTAAGAGGCTTGCCATTCGGTGGTCTTGGGATTGAACACCACGTCGAGGGCGAATTTCGACAAGCGTGCTTCGATGTATCGGGGGGCGGCTGCATCATCGCCCGTGAGGATGTTTCCCCAGTTTCCCTGGCAATCGATGAGCAGGTCTTTCTGCCCCAGCTGCACCAGCGCGTCGCCGATGGAAGCGTCGCCGTGCGGATGGAACTGCATGGTGTGCCCCACGATGTTCGCCACCTTGTTGTAGCGTCCGTCGTCCAGCCGCTTCATGGCGTGCAGGATGCGCCGCTGCACCGGTTTCAGTCCGTCGTTGATGTGGGGTACGGCACGTTCCAGAATGACGTACGAGGCATAGTCGAGGAACCAGTTCTGATACATTCCGCTCAGCTGGTATTTCACTGCCTTGTCCGCCGGCGAGGCGGGCTTGTAATTCGTATCCGATTCTTTTTCAGGTATATCCGTTGTTTCGTTTTTGTCTAATGTGTCGTCGCTCATAATTGTTTTCTGCTTGATGCAAATGTACGGATAATTATTGGAAAAAACAAGTGCTTTGATGAATGGAATGGAACGCAGAGATGCAGAAGCACAGGGGGA
Organism: Bacteroides sp. An269; assembly: GCF_002159755.1. Lineage (NCBI taxonomy): Bacteria > Pseudomonadati > Bacteroidota > Bacteroidia > Bacteroidales > Bacteroidaceae > Bacteroides > Bacteroides sp. An269. The sequence continues at coordinate 8,826 of NZ_NFJG01000119.1, read as the reverse complement.
CCTCCGTTGCACAGTTACAACCGTTACAATTGTTACAATTACAGTTGATGTAAGTTGAAAATCAGATAGCGGGAAAAACTTGTTATAAATTATATATTATATATATTTATATATAAATATATATAATATATAATTTTAATAGGTGGATTTCTTTTTTTGTCCGGGATTGAAAAAGCATTTTACATTAACTGTAATTGTAACAATTGTAACGCATAGCAATGGGATAAGGCCCTTTCAAAAACGGCTTTTATCGGATATAGCTGCATCGTGCCGGGGATATACGTGCATAGCCCGGTGCAGATAGGTGCGTGTGTCATGCAATATATATATATATATTCCCTATCGCAGTTAGAAGCTGTTTTGAATTTATCGTGCGATGATTTGGGATGAGTTTTTGAGGCATTTTCGCTTCTGTGATGAGGAAGATAGCGGGCTATCTGACGAAGAACAGGAGCGAAAAAGACCAAAAAATCGCCCAAAGCACACACGAAAACGGATACATCAAGCCAAGAAAAACTTTTTGGAGAAATTCAAAACAGCTTCTTAGTCTGTTTTCCGTAACGAGCGGAGTACCGGAATCGCTACGGGCATGGCGAAGATGAACGAACAGAAGTCGGCTACGGCCTGGCTCATCTCTACCCCTTGCAGACCTAAGCAGTGGGGTAGCAGGATGATAAAGGGGATGAAGAACAGCCCTTGGCGTGCGGAGGCAAGCAACACGGCACGTACGGGCTTGCGGATGGTTTGGAGCAGCATGTTGCAAAGGATGACCCACGTGCCCAATGGCAATGTGATAAGCTGCCAGCGCAAGGCACGTGCACCTACGGCGATTACCTCGGCGTCGTCTTCGCGGAACCATGCCACGATTTCGGGTGCGTAGATGTAGCCGACAATTGAGCAGAGGGTGAGAAACACTACCCCTACTTTTACGCAGAACCAGAAGCCTTGTTGTACGCGTGGGTAGATACCTGCGCCGTAATTGTAGCCGCATACGGGCTGGAAGCCTTGGCCGAAACCGATGAGGAAAGAGTTGATGAACATGCAGATACGTCCCACGATAGACATGCCCGCAATGGCGGCGTCGCCATACCGTCCGGCGGCTACGTTGAGCAGGATGGCGGCAAGGCTTGCCAGTCCCTGCCGGCAGAGCGAGGGGCTTCCTCCGTAAAGGATTTCGCGGAAATAAGCTAGTTGTGGCGTGAAGTTGCTCAGGCGGATGCGGATGTTTTCTCCCCGGCTGTCCATGTAGAGCAGGATGCCGAAGCTGCACACCTGTCCGCACAGCGTGGCGTATGCCGCTCCGGCGATGCCCATGCCGCATACGAAGATGAACAGCGGAGCCAGCCCGATGTTGAGCACCGTGCCGGCGGTGATGCCCACCATGGCGTAGGCGGCGTTGCCTTGAAAGCGCATCTGGTTGTTCAGCACCAGCGACGATGCCATGAAGGGCGCTCCCAGCAGGATGATGCCCAGATAGGTCTCGGTATAGGGCAGGATAGTGGGGGTAGAGCCCAGTATGCGGCAGATAGGGGTCAGGAACAGGAGCCCGAAAAGCGTGATGAGGCATCCCATGATGAAGGCGCTGAAGAATCCCGTTGCCGCCATTTTCTCGGCGCTTTGATAGTCGCGCGCCCCCAACCGGCGCGAGATGAAATTGCCCGACCCGTGTCCGAAGAAGAATCCGAACGCCTGTATGATAGCCATGACCGAGAAGGAAATCCCTACGGCGGCGGTGGCCTGGGTGTTGATTTTCCCTACGAAATAGGTATCTATCATCACGTAGAATGAAGTGACCAGCATGCTGACGATGGTGGGTATGGCAAGCGACCCTATCAGCCGGGGGATGGGGGCGGTGGTCATCAGGGTATATTTGTCGATGTGCTTGTGTTTCATAACCGTTTTTTCATGGATTGCCGGTGCAAATTTAGTGAATTTGGCGGACGGTGGACTGAAAAAGGAAGAAAAAGATTGGCGCTTTCAGAAGAAAGGTGTATATTTGCAAAAATGGAGGATGAAAGGAAAACAAATAAGCAAGTGATGCTTGGTGAACTTGGAAAATATTGTATTGATATTTCTAAGTTAGTTTTTGGTGGCGTGGTTTTGGCTGGTATTATGAAACTGGACGTAAATCGTGCCTTGTTGTTCGGATTGGGAACAGTTGTTGTCTTATTGACGGTATCTGCGGGTCTTATATGTATATTATTGGCAAATTCTAATAAAGAAAAATGAGTTATGGAATTGATTTTGTTTTTGTCTTTTTTCGGATTGATAGCTTTAGGGATTATTATGTGGGGAGTGAATCAGTTGCGGAAACAGCAATCTCATAAAATCTCATAAAAGCATTGGATGAATGCGTGTAGTAAGCAAGATTTGAGGGCTATACGGATTATTTTGCTTATCTTTGCAGAAACCAAAAGAATAAAACTATGGAACAGACTTTGAAACAACCGGCGGAACAGGCTGCTTTTACCCGCGAGGAACTGATGCGCAGGCTGGAGGAACACCGGAGGAAGAAAAAAGAACTTATTGAAACCATACAGAAAGAAATGCACGACCGTATTAAGGAACGTACGGGAGAGGATGTGACATCTTTTAATGTGTGGTGATATGATGACATTGAATTTGCAACGGGTCAATGCGTGTAGCCCGTATGTTTTGCAAGAGTCAAGCAGGCCCCTGCTTTATGAATTTATAACGGATTATGGCATTGATTACACGATAGGTTTTGCATTGAGCGACCTTTTGCCGGGAGTTGAATGTTACGAATTTGTAATTATCAATTCGAATAATCGCAAGTCTCTTCGTGACTATAAATTGCGGGAGACGGTTTATGCGCTCATTTACGAGTTTTTCAGCCAGCCCGATGCTGTGATGATATACCTTTGCGATACAAGCGACGGGAAGCAGGAAGTGCGCCAACGCTTGTTCGCGTCTTGGTTCTATTCTGCCGACCGTAAATACTCATTTAATTATTTAAGCTCGATGATAACGGACGATGAAGGCGTGGAGAACATTGTTGCCCTCTTGTTCCGCATCGACCATCCGCGGGCGGTGCAAATCAGTGGGGAGTTTGCACGTGCGGTGCAGCTCTTTCACGAGAAGCCCGAATGAAAACGGGGCGATTTGTTCCTGATTCGCATAAATTAATAAACTTGTGCTTCTTTTTTATGGATAAATCCGTATCTTTGTGCGCATTTATGAGTTTCGGAATTAATAATTTAAAGATAAAGAAAAATGGCACAAGAAGACGTTTTCAAGAAATTGGTTTCGCATTGTAAGGAATATGGCTTTGTGTTTCCGTCGAGTGAAATTTACGACGGACTGGGAGCCGTTTACGACTATGGACAGAACGGTGTGGAACTGAAAAACAACATCAAGCAATACTGGTGGCAGAGCATGGTGCTCTTGCACGAAAATATCGTGGGAATCGATTCAGCAATCTTCATGCACCCCACTATCTGGAAGGCTTCGGGGCACGTAGACGCATTTAACGACCCGCTTATCGACAACCGCGACTCGAAAAAGCGTTATCGTGCCGATGTGCTGATTGAAGACCAGATTGCGAAATACGACGAAAAGATAAACAAGGAGGTGGCAAAGGCCGCCAAGAAATACGGCGATGCTTTCGACGAGCAGGAATTCCGTTCGACCAATGCACGCGTGCTGGAGCATCAGGCGAAGCGTGACGCCCTGCACGAACGCTATACACAGGCGATGAATGCCGGACCGGACCTGAACGAGCTGCGCCAGATTATCCTGGACGAAGAAATCGTGTGCCCCATCTCGGGCACGAAGAACTGGACCGAGGTGCGCCAGTTCAACCTGATGTTCTCTACCGAAATGGGCTCTACCGCCGATGGCTCGATGAAAGTCTACCTTCGTCCGGAAACCGCACAAGGTATTTTCGTGAACTATCTGAACGTGCAGAAGACAGGGCGCATGAAAATCCCCTTCGGCATCGCCCAGATAGGCAAGGCGTTCCGCAATGAAATCGTGGCACGCCAGTTCATCTTCCGCATGCGCGAGTTCGAACAGATGGAAATGCAGTTCTTCGTTAAGCCGGGCACCGAGCTGGAATGGTTTAAGAAGTGGAAGGAAACCCGCCTGAAATGGCACAAGGCGCTGGGCTTCGGTGATGACCATTACCGTTATCACGACCACGAGAAGCTGGCGCATTACGCCAATGCAGCTACCGACATCGAGTTCCTGATGCCGTTCGGGTTCAAGGAAGTGGAAGGCATCCACTCGCGCACCAACTTCGACCTGAGCCAGCACGAGAAGTTCTCGGGCAAGAGCATCAAGTATTTCGACCCCGAAATCAACGAATCTTATACTCCGTATGTCATCGAGACTTCTATCGGCGTAGACCGTATGTTCCTGAGCGTGATGAGTGCTTCGTACACGGAAGAGAAGCTGGAAAACGGCGAGACACGCGTGGTGTTGAAGCTCCCTGCCGCCCTGGCTCCGGTGAAGCTTGCCGTGATGCCGTTGGTGAAGAAAGACGGGCTGCCCGAAAAGGCGCGCGAGATTATGGACGACCTGAAGTTCCATTTCCATTGCCAGTACGACGAGAAGGACTCTATCGGCAAGCGTTACCGCCGTCAGGATGCCATCGGTACGCCGTATTGCGTAACGGTAGACCATCAGACGCTGGAAGACAACTGCGTGACGTTGCGTAACCGCGATACGATGGAGCAGGAGCGTGTGGCTATTGCCGACCTGAACAATATTATCGCCGACAAGGTGAGCATCACCAGTCTGCTGAAAACCTTGCAATAATGAAAAGGTCGACAAAGACATATTGTGGCTGGCTATGGATACTCGGTATGGTAATGTGTGTCTTTGCTTCGTGTAGCGACGATACACCTACCGCCGACCCATACGCCGATTGGGAAGCGCGCAACGTAGCTTATATAGACTCCATTGCTGATGTTGTAGCCAATCCGCCTGCTGGAGAAACATGGTACCGTTATGCGAACTATAAAATCCAGAACGATGGAATGGGTACAGATTTAACCCTGACCAACTCAGATTATGTGTACGTAAAGGATTTGACGGAAGCGGATGCTGAATTAGGTGAAACACCGTTTGCAACCGATACGGTAGCGGTACATTATCGCGGATGGTTGATAAACGGAGAAGTGTTCGACCAAAGTTATTCCGGAGATTGGAATGCGGAGGTACATGTGCCGGTTTCGTTTGCGGCAAGCGAGGTGAGAACCGGTTGGACTACTGCCTTGCTTCATATGCAGGAAGGCGAGCATTGGGAGGTTTATATCCCGTATCAGATGGGATATGGAACATCGGGAAATGGTACTATTCGTGGGTATTCCACATTGATATTCGACCTTCGTCTGGAGGAAGTGATTCATCCTAAAGGTCCGGACGACCGGAGCCGGAAAGCAATTTCTCTGGCAACGGAAAATCAGGTATCCGTTGACGAATAATCCGCGGTATAACCTCACTGCATTGCATGATAAAAGAACAAATATCGGAGATAAGGCTGGTTACAAAGCTTTATCTCCGATGTTGTTTTTATACTTATTTTTGAATTATATTGTGTGAAAAATTCCGCTCCGGATTCGTCTTGGAACATAAGGGCATAAAAAAAGGAGTACCGCTGTACTCCAACCTTTTGTTAACCTTAAATCTAATACTATGAAAAACACATTGCAAATGTACGGACTTTTATTGAATCTGCAAATAATCCAGAGGAAAATATCTGTTTTATAACATTGTTTAAGATATCGGCGCCGGATATTAGGGGTATTGAAAGGCTTTTTAGTTATCTTTGCCGATGTAAAAGTATAAAAAGAAGATAACAAGACTATGGCATTTAACGCGACAAAGAAAGAATGGAGTGAACTCTATGCGTTTTTCCGTTTGCTGGCAGACGGACAGGTGTATGCCGGTACGCCGGATGTGAAACAGAATGAAGCTGTGTGCCTGCCGGTGGCTATGGTGCAACGTGAAGAACACGATGGGACACGCCGGTACGTAATCGGGAAGAATGAAGTGAGGATATGTGGAGAACAAATGGATAAGCGCGTTCCGAGGGAAGATTTTGCTACGGTATCGGAACTGGTATTACAGGCTTTGCGTGAATCGGAAACCGATGATGTTGCCTCGCCCGAAGGAGTGGAAGGCTTCTTGGACGAAGTGGCGATATACAATCTGGAAGCCAAAACCGATGACCGTACCGATTTTAAGGTAGCGTTCTATCGTGAAGACGCGCCCTTGACGGGCTTCTGTGTGCGTTCGAGGCTGGGAGCATTATATCCCTTGCTGGACGGTGGGAGGGCCGCAAACTTCAAGTTCGAGCAGACTGGTATCAAGTTTCCGGTACCTGCTGTGGCAAAAATCAATGCCTTTGGTGAGGAAGAAGATGTATTGGGGCGTATGCTGATGATAGAACGTATGGGAGGAAACTTGAAGTATAATGATGTGGCTGACAAGATTTTCCGCAGCAACCTCTCGATGATAGACCTGCACATGGGACGCTTGTTGGGTGAAATGACCCGGCTGATGTGGCTGGAGGGCAAGACTAAGGTATCCGATCTGACAGAAGCCATCAGGCAGCTTAACCCGCTGAAGATTAAGGATGAATTGATTGTCAAGCACGGTTTCTACGATTATAAGATAAAAGAATTCCTGCTTGCTGTTGCTACCGGTATGCGTCCGGCAAAGATATACAACGGCATCGATTCGGCTATCGACGGATGCTTGTTGGTGACGGGAAATGGAGATGTGCTTTGTTACCAGCGGGCTTTCCGCCAGGTATTTGCCGACTTCCTTTTCTACAATACGCGTCTGGAAAAAGGTTCTACCTCTAAAGACAAGTATGGCTATCTGGAGCGTGAGAACGGTGTGTATTATTTTAAGCTGAATCTGAAAGTAGGACTGACGAAACGGTGATGAAATCTTTCCGCTACAGGTTATACGGATTTTATCTTTGAATACAGACAACACACAAGTGTAGTACATTAGTAAATAAAAAATACGACTATGGAACAAGAAGGGAAAATGATTATTTATCAGGTATTCACCCGTTTGTTCGGAAACAGAGGGCTCCGCAATAAGATAAATGGAACCTTAAGTGAAAACGGGTGTGGAAAAATGGATGATTTTACCAACAAGGCCTTGCACGAGATCAAGAAGCTGGGCGCTACTCATATCTGGTACACGGGTATCCTCGCCCATGCTTCGCAGACCGATTATTCGGCTTACGGCATTCCGCGCAACCATCCGGCAGTAGTGAAGGGAAAAGCGGGCTCGCCATATGCTATCCGTGATTATTACGATGTAGACCCGGACTTGGCTGTTCATGTAGACCGCCGCATGGAAGAGTTTGAGACTTTGGTGCAACGCTCGCACACAAACGGGTTGAAGGTGATTATCGATTTTGTCCCCAATCATGTGGCGCGTCAGTACCATTCGATAGCTAAGCCCGAAGGTGTGAAAGATCTGGGTGAGGATGATGACCCGTCGAAGGCATTTGCTCCGGATAATAATTTTTATTATATTCCCGGTGCCCATCTTGGCGGTGAGATAGATTTCTATGATGAAGAGCAGGGATTGTATGATGAGATGCCTGCCAAGGCTACTGGCAACGACCGTTTTGATGCTTACCCCAACAAGACCGATTGGTATGAAACGGTAAAACTGAATTATGGTGTAGACTACATAGGCAATACGGGCAATCATTTCGATCCCGAGCCGGACACGTGGCACAAGATGTTGGATATCCTGTTGTTTTGGGCTTCGAAAGGCATCGACGGTTTCCGGTGCGACATGGCAGAGATGGTGCCTTGCGAGTTTTGGGGCTGGGTCATCCCGAAAGTGAAGACGCATTATCCGGCATTGGTCTTTATTGCCGAGGTATACAATCCGGATGAATACCGTAATTATATCTATAAAGGGCATTTCGATTATCTGTATGATAAGGTGGGGCTGTATGATACCTTGCGTGCATTGGTGTGCGGATATACATCGGCAACCGCCATTACCGGGTGTTGGCAGCGTGTGAATGACATCCAGCCGCACATGCTGAACTTCCTGGAGAATCATGACGAACAGCGTATCGCTTCCGATTTCTTTGCGGGCGATGCACGCAAGGGGCTTCCGGCATTGCTGGTTTCGGCTTGCATGAACACCAATCCGATGATGATTTATTTCGGGCAGGAATTGGGTGAGGAAGGAATGGATTCGGAAGGCTTTAGCGGACGTGACGGGCGCACCACGATATTCGACTATTGGAGCATCCCCAGCATCCGCCGTTGGAGCAATCACGGGCGTTACAACCTGCATTTGCTGAACGCTAAAGAAAAGGAAATCCGTCGCTATTACCAACATGTGCTCAACCTGTGTCAAACAGAAGCTGCACTTTCCAAGGGTAGTTTCTTCGATCTGATGTATGTCAATCAGGGCGGCTGGCTGATGAACGAGCACCGCCAGTATGCATTCTTGCGCAAGTATGGCAAGGAAGTGATTCTGGTTGTGGCAAACTTTGAGGCTATCCCCGTGCATATCGGTGTGACTATTCCGCAACATGCATTCGATTTTCTTCATCTGCCTTCGTTTGCACGGTGCAATGTCACTGACCTGCTGACCGGAAAGGAAGAAATCATCTCGTGGATGCCTGATAAGGCGGTCACGATAGATGTGCCGGCACTGGGCGGGAAGATGCTGAAGCTTTCTTTTTGAATTTATGCGGCAAATGTAGAAGCTGTTTTGAATTTATCGTGCGATGATTTGGGATGAGTTTTTGAGGCATTTTCGCTTCTGTGATGAGGAAGATAGCGGGCTATCTGACGAAGAACAGGAGCG
>NZ_NFJG01000118.1:0-13684 GCF_002159755.1 Bacteroides sp. An269 | reverse complement strand
CCAAGAAGCTCAACGTGCCCGTGTATTTTGCCGATTCCTATTGCGCATGGCAGAAAGGAGCCATAGAAAACGGCAACAAGCTGATACGGCAATATATCCCGAAAGGAACGGACATCAGTACGGTTACAGAAGGAAAAATAACCAAGATCAGGAAGAAAATTAATGCCAGACCGAGAGAAAAACTCAATTTCTTGACTCCGGCTGAGGTCTTTTTCAAAAATATTTCGTAATGTTGCACTCGCTGGTTGACTCTGCCCGCAAAAGATTTTCAATGAACTATGGAAAAACTCTGTAGTGATTGTCGATGCAAATAATTTAGATACCTTTAATGAAAAAGTAATCAAGCATATTTGGTATGAGAAATTGCACAGACCTTATCTGATGTATATCCGGGTGCTGCATGAATACTTTTCCATACCTTCTAAAGACAATATATTGATGCCGTATGACATCACCGGGGGCAGATATTCCAACCTGAAATATCAGACAGATGCCGTACAGCTTGCACTCCATGCCATTGAAAACCATAACGGAGCGATTATTGCCGATGTGGTCGGCTTGGGCAAGAGCATTATTGCTTCCACCGTAGCCCGCAATTTAAGCATGCGCTGCATCATTGTAGCTCCTCCACACCTCAAGTCTCAATGGGAAGCCTATCGGGACGAGTTCGGATTTACAGTATCCGTGTTCAGCAGCGGACAGATAGAACATGCGCTCACCTATTATCGGGAAATCGTAAAAGAAGGAGAGACCTATCTGATAATTATTGACGAAGCACACCGCTTTCGCAATGAATACACACAAGATTATACGAACCTGCACAATTTATGCAGTGGCAATAAAGTCTTATTGTTGACCGCAACCCCCTTCAACAATCGCCCGGAAGATATTTACTCGATGTTAAAACTCTTCCAGATACCTTCTAAGTCTACATTGAAAACCGTGGAAAACTTGGGTGCGTCTTTCAGGGAATTAATTGCTGCCTATAAGCAACTGACCGTCAACCAGCGCGAAGGCAAACTGTCTGATGAGGAAGTGAAGCGCGATGCAGAATTGATATCGAAACGTATCCGTTCCATTATCAGCCCGTTGGTAATCCGTCGTTCACGCATTGACTTGCAGGAGATTCCAAGTTACAGGGAAGACTTAAAGCTGCAACATATCGAACCATTGATTCCAGACGATCCGGTGGAATTGGAATACGATTTAAGCACATATAAAGGACTGTATCTTGATACACTCGACCTGATAGATTCCACAGAAAAGAAGAAAGACGGAAAAACACGCTTCAAGTCGGCACGTTATATGCCTGTAGCCTATGTCATCCCTGAAATGGAAAAGAAACTGGCGAAAGAACTGGAAGACAAGACGGGAGTAAAGTACAACCTGTTAGTAGGACGGCAAATCAATGTTTCGAGTTTCATGCGTAAACTGCTTGTCCAGCGGTTTGAAAGTTCGGTTGCGGCTTTCCAACGCTCCCTTGACTTCATGATTCGTTCCAACGAGAATATATTGGCTTGGATAGAAAAGGTACACAAGATTCCGGTATTCAAGAAAGGAAACTTGCCCGATGTAACAGATTTCTATGAATCGACGGATGACGGCATGGAAGAGATTGAAGAAGCGTTTGAACAATACACCAAACGTGGTTTCTTCGAAATAGACATGAAATACATCCAACCGTCTTTTATAGAAGATGTCAAGTCGGATATCTCCGTATTGAAATCCATTCAGGAAAAATGGTTCGGCAAGAAGAATGAAATCCGTTTCGACCCTAAACTGGAATCCTTCAAGAAAGTGCTTTGCCAGAAACTGGAGGAAGAACCGGAGCGTAAGCTGATAGTCTTTTCCGCCTTTGCGGATACGGTGGACTATTTGGGCAAAGTCCTTTCCGCCCAGGGCAATCCCTATCGCATTCTGAAATATACCTCTGCCGATTCGTCCGCAAAGAACAAGGACCTTATCCGCACCAATTTTGATGCCGGACTAAAGATAGAGTTGCAACAAAACACCTATCAGGTATTGATTGCCACCGATGCCATATCCGAAGGCTACAACCTGCATCGGGCAGGGGCGATATTCAATTATGACATCCCCTACAACCCGACACGGGTCATCCAGCGGATAGGACGTATCAACCGTATCAATAAAAAGGTGTTCGACCACCTTTATATATATAACTATTTCCCGACGGATGTAGGGGAAACGGAAGTGCGTACCAAAGAAATCTCTACCTTGAAAATGGCAATGATTCATGCCATTATGGGTGAAGACACCAAAGTGCTGACTAAAGACGAGGAACTACGCTCCTACTTTGCCGAACGCTACAGAAAGGAACTGGCTAAAAGTGAAACAGCCTCGTGGGATAACCGTTACCGCACGTTGTTGGACCAACTGAAAGGAACAGACGAATATCAGGCAGCTCTGGCTATACCCCACCGTAGCCGCATCGCCCGTCATGTACAGAAACCGGACCAAGGTGTCTTATTGTTCGGCAAGAAAGGCAATGATTTTATTTTTAAGATAGGTGCAGACAATGGCACAGAACAATTGTCCGCCGAAGAGGCAATCGCCTTGTTCGAAGCTATGAAAACAGAAGAGCCTTTTGCCGTTTCAGTCGATTTCGACCGTATATACCAGCGTGTCAAAAGAACGCTTTTCAATCGGGACACACCGGTACGGCATAACCAAGAGGTACTGAAAGCCTTGTCTAAAATCAAGGTAATGATAGACCGGAAAGCGGTAGATACAGACTATCTGCAAGACTTGAAGGCAGTAGCAGAAAGCGACGGACTGTCCGGCTATGAACTCCGTTACATCAACAAGTTGTTACCTAAGGAGTACACTCAACTTCCTGACGTAATTACCTCCGACTATCTGATACGTGTCTTGGAAACGAGTGCCCGTGTCATGGAAGGCGAAGAAACCCTTATATTATCAGAAGAAATTGTAACCCCCTAAAGAAAGATAACCTATGAATTTTGACCAACCCTATAATCGCCATGAATTTGTCAGCTTTTTAAGACAGCACTTTCTGCCCGAAAATGGCTTCGTACAGGAAGAAACGCCTGTTGCTTTTCCTATCCAAACACAATATTGTTGTGATATAGCGACAAAGTTAGGGACTTGCCAATCGCTTGATTTGGTGATATATGAAATTCGTCATCACTCTAAATCAGATGCACGTGTCGGGATGTCTAAAGAAGCATTCCGTCTATTGGCAAATGAGTTCGAAGATAAAGCGTTAGTTATTTTTGTACCCGAAGATAACACAGACAATTACCGTTTATCTTTCATAGAAATAACACTTCATCAAGATGAAGATTCCAGTCGGGTAAAGAAGACTTATTCTAATCCCCGTCGTTACTCCTACTATTTAGGTAAAGGCATTGCTTGTTATACTCCTAACAAGTACCTGAATGCAGCAGGACGTGTCACTTCCATAGAAGATTTGCGTAATCGATTCTCGGTAGAAGTATTGACCAAATCGTTCTATCAGGAATTGTCGGATTGGTATGCATGGGTGGTGAAGATTATACGTTTTCCCAATAAACTGAATGACCCGACAGATGATGACAAATTCAATGCTGAAAGTACCATTCGGCTGGTAACCCGTCTGATATTCGTATGGTTCTTGAAACAGAAGAACCTGATACCGAATGAGTTCTTTGACAAGGATTATATCAAGGACAATCTGTTGGAGGATTTTAATCCGGAATACAACCCCAGTTTGTTTTACAATGCAGGTGAAAGCAAATATTATAAAGCCATTTTACAAAACCTCTTCTTTGCCATGCTGAACAGCCCTATTACCAAAGAGGGGGAAACAGAATTGAGCGAACGGCATTTCCGCAAAAACAGAGGAGATTACGACAACAACAAACTGATGCGGTATGAATCGCTTTTTGCCCATCCTCAACTGTTTGTGGACTTGGCAAACCGTACTGTTCCTTTTTTGAATGGAGGTCTGTTTGATTGCTTGGACGATAAAGACGCAGACAATTACATTGACGGTTTTTCAGACCGGAAAGAAGTGCAGGAATCCTTGTTTGTTCCGGATTATATCTTCTTTGCCAAAGAAGTAATCGTGGATTTGTCGCACTGGTATGAGGATAAAAAGAAGAAAAAGGTAAAGGTCAGTGGCATACTGAACATATTGAAACGCTATAACTTTACCATTGAAGAAAATACGCCGTTCGACCAAGAGGTATCGCTCGACCCAGAATTGTTGGGTAAAGTGTTTGAAAACCTGCTTGCCTCTTATAACCCGGAAACCCAGACCACAGCACGCAAACAGACCGGTTCATTTTATACGCCGCGTGAAATTGTGCAGTATATGGTGGATGAAAGTCTTGTGGCACATTTGAAACGGATAGTTGGCGAAGACTTGGAACCGGAATATCGAAAATTGGTTGCATATACCGATGAAGAACTTAATCTGGCAGACGAACAAAAGCATCAGATTATGGAAGCCATTTATAATTGCAAGGTGCTCGATCCGGCTTGTGGCTCAGGAGCTTTCCCCGTAGGAATGCTTCAACAAATGGTGCATATCTTGAATCGCATTGATCCTACCAATGACAATTGGAAAAAAATGTTGATAGACAATGCGGTAAAAGAAAGTCGAAATGCTTTCCAGGCTGATACCGATGAAGAACGGAACGCACGTTTGAAGGATATTGAAGACTCATTTAATGAAAGTTTAAACAATCCGGATTATGCCCGAAAACTCTATCTGATTGAGAACTGCATCTATGGTGTGGATATTCAGTCCATTGCCATACAAATAAGCAAATTGCGTTTTTTCATTTCGTTAGTAGTAGACCAACTGACCAATAATGACCCGGTTAAAAACTTTGGTATTCGTCCGTTGCCTAATTTGGAAGCAAAGTTTGTAGCTGCCAATACGTTGATTCCTTTAACTAAAAATGAAGGAGAATTGGGCAGAACACCTGCCGTCATTGCAATAGAGAATAACTTAAAAGAAGCAAATCACAAGATATTTCGTGCAAAGTCTGTCAAAACAAAACGCCGTTGGAAAGATCGCTTGAAAGAATTGCGCAAAGATTTGGCTACCCAATTAGCAAACGACGGATTTTTATCGGCTGATGCAGCTAATCAGTTAGCTACATGGGATATGTTCAATCAAAATGATTCTGCCTCATTTTTTGATGCAGAATGGATGTTTGGGGTGAAAGAAGGATTTGATATTGTGATTGGGAATCCGCCGTATTTAAGAGTACAAGGCATTAGAAATGCCCATCCCCAATTAGCTGATTATTTAGCAAACAATTATAAATCAGCAACAGGAAAATTTGACTTATATGTATCTTTTATTGAAAGAGGTTTATCTCTAACTATACCACTGGGCATTTTAAATTTTATAATGCCTACCAAATGGACTAATTCAGACTATGGAATAGGGATACGAAGAATTATTTTACAAGAAAAGATAAGCGTCAAAATGATTAATTTCTCATCTTTTCAAGTATTTAATGCATCTACATATACAGGATTGCAATGGTTTTTCAAAAATTGTAATAGTGAATTAGAATATTTACAAATGAGTAAGGACGCAACAACTGCCATAGAGTTAAACCTATTCTTACAAAATATCCAACAAAATAATTATATACATTATTCTTTAAACAAATTATCAGAAAAGCCTTGGAAGCTTTCTTCGGATAAAAGTTCATCAGTAATATTAGACAAATTTGAAAAAATGACAAAATTAAATGCCATTTTAGACTATATTAGTCAAGGTGTTGTTAGTACAGGGGATGATATATTTATTATGCAGGGAATTTTTAAAGATAATTATTTTGTTGGCTATTCTAACGAAATCAAACGAGAAGTTCTTATAGAGAAGAATTTAATGAAACCGCTTCTGAAAGGAGAAGATGTTAAACAATATACACAGCTTTCACCAACTCACTATATAATATATCCACATCATTTAGTAAAAGGAAAAACTGTACCTTATACAGAAAAAGAAATGCAAAGTTTCTTTCCACAAGCCTATGCTTATCTTCTACAATTTAAGGAAAAACTGATGGAAAAGAAAATTAGATACAAAACAAATTCCCTTTATTGGTATAGTTTGCATCGTTCACGAGAAATACCCATGTTCGAAAACAAGAAAATTATCACGCCTGAAATTTCATTAGGGTGCAATATGACGTTGGATGAAATTGGCCTGTACCATAATACCCAATGTTATACATTATTTCCTAAACCTAATTATCAAAATAACATACTATTTTTGCTTGGTATTTTAAATTCAAAATTGTTTTGGTTTTATATGTATAATACAGGTACAATTTTAAGAGGGGGATTCTTTAGATTCAAAACAAAATACATAGAAAATTTTCCAATTCCTTCATTTAGTGATAATGATAAGGCTACTAACATGAAAATACTCGTGAGGAAGATATTAGATTCTACAGATGATGAAAAACGAATGAAAATACTTACTCAAATAGATATTCTTGTATATCACCTGTATGAACTTTCTTATGATGAAATTTTAATTGTAGATCCTGAAACACCAATAACTCGCGATGAATATGAAAAAGAATAATTTTTTTGCCTTATTAAAGTATAAATTTCAAAAATTTCTATCTTTCGATTTTTGTGTTATATTCATATTGGCAATAATAAGTACAGGGTATATTTTATTATATGCATTTGATATACAAACATTTGCTTGGATGTATAGTCCTTTATTAAAAAAACGTGAGATATTACTGAGCTTAACTACTGGCTACATAGTAAGTTTCTTTATTTATCTTTTAACGGTTCATATTCCCAACTTTAAACGGCTAATTGCTAACGAGCGAGTAATGTGTTATTATATATCAAATTATAAGTCCAATTTGATATATAGTTTTGGAGGGCTGGTTTACAAATTTAAAAGAGAATGTAAACAGGAAATGATTGAAATACCAGAAATAACAAAATTATTTGCAAGTTCACATGTACGAGACAAATTGAATATCGATATTATTAAATTTACATATACCCCTAATGACAATAAACATTTGGCAAGAGAATTTGAAAGATTAGAAAATTCTTTTCAACAGATAATAACATATAACGCTTTATATAAAAGTCAATTTGCGAAAGATATATATTCTATACAAACAAATTCTTGGGCTGAAACTATTTATATTATCAAAGATGAAATACAAAATGAATGGTCAAACTACAAGAATCTAAATAGCAAATATATAACGACTTTGATTAATAAGAATTTTGAATTAGTTAATAAAGCTACTAAAATCGACAATTTGATAAATCGCAATTATGAGCCAATTAGCCCAAACCGATAAAGACTACGCCTCATGGATTGAAGAGCTTAGTCAGAGATATAGAAAGAGCCAGATTAAGGCGGCAACCCATGTCAATAGTGAGATGCTGCAATTCTATTGGTCGCTGGGACGTGATATTGTGACGCTTCATGCGGAAAGCCGTTGGGGAGATAAGTTCATCTCTAATTTAAGTGCAGACTTAAAAGCAAAGCTTCCCGGCATCAAAGGGTTATCCGAAACCAGCATTGGGTATGCCAAGAGATTTTATTTACTTTATAATGAGTATTTTACAATTCACCCCCAAGTTGGGGGTGAATTTCAGGAGAATGCGATTTGGGGCATCCCTTGGGGACACCATAAATACATTATCGACAGATTCTTTAACGAACCGAAGAAGGCAATGTTCTTTGTGCAAAAGACATTGGAAAACGGGTGGAGCCGGAATGTGTTGTTGAATTTCATGGATACAAACCTGTATGAGCGACAGGGAAAAGCCATCAGTAACTTCAAGGCTTCACTTCCCTTTATTCTCATTGCGAATCTGATTCCGAAAGCATTTAGGCACGATGGCTTTATTGCAGACCTATTGCACATTTAAAATAAAAACCTTACTTTTGCATCGTAATTGGTTCTGCCTGTCTGTTCAGACAAGCGGATTAAAAGGGAATCGGGTGAAAATCCCGGACAGTCCCGCTGCTGTGAAGCTTCAATAATCTTCCGGTAAAGGCTATTACCACTGATGCGTTGTATCTGAAAAACGTATTGGGAAGGTTCCGGAAGAGAAGTCAGTCAGAAGACCTGCCAAGAGTTTATGTTATCCGTGTGCGAGGACAACACGGTTAATTGGTTTATTGAATACACTTTTTATTTATGGTTAAACAAAAAAGCCGGATTGTCTGGCTGTTATCGTTTTGGGCTGTATGGAACCATGCCTGCATTTTGTATGCCCAGAACTCGACCGACAGCCTGCAACACTTGAATGAAGTGCTGGTCACCGCACGTGCCTTGCAGAAAGACATCATTCCCGTACAGAGCTTGTCGGGAGAACAACTCCAAAGGCTAGGTTCGCACAACGTTGCTGACGCGTTACGCTATTTCTCTGGTGTACAACTGAAAGATTATGGAGGCATCGGAGGATTGAAAACGGTCAATATCCGAAGTATGGGTACCAACCACGTAGGGGTATTCTACGATGGCATCGAACTGGGAAATGCACAAAACGGAACTGTAGACCTGGGGCGTTTTTCGCTCGACAATATGGAAAGCGTCACACTCTACAACGGACAGAAAAGTGCCATTTTCCAGTCGGCTAAGGACTTTGGTTCGGCAGGTACCATCTATCTCCAGACGCGTATTCCCAAGTTTGAAGACAACAAGAAATATAATGTCAAGGCTACATTCAAGACTGGTTCGTTCGGAGTAGTAAACCCTGCCATCCTTTGGGAACAGCAAATCAACGAAAAGTTAAGCAGTTCCTTCAGTGCCGAGTATTTGTACACCACAGGTAAATATAAATTCCGCTATGCCACTGAAGGAGGCTATGACACCACTGCTGTGCGCCAGAATGGTGACGTAAACGCCCTGCGCATCGAGCATGGGTTATACGGTAACATCAAAAACGGCTACTGGCGTACCAAACTGTATGCTTACTTTTCCGACAGAGGTTATCCAGGAGCCATTGTGCGTAACAAGTTTACACACGAAGACCGCCAGAACGATGCCAATTTCTTTGCCCAAGCACTGTTCCGGAAAGATTTCTCGGAACGTTACCATTTTCTTGCCAGTGCCAAGTATGCCTACGATTACCTGCATTACCTTGCCGACCCGAACAAAGATGAATCGTTGATGTACATCAACAACCGTTACCGGCAGCAGGAACTTTATGTTTCGACTGCCAATTGCGTTGACCTGACACCGTACTGGAGCCTGAACCTGTCGGCAGACTGGCAATTCAACCTGCTGAATGCAAACTTGAAAGACTTTGTCTATCCACGGCGGAACACAGGACTTTTTGCTGCAGCCACAGCCTTTCATTTCGACTGTATACAATTGCAGGCAAGTGTACTGGGCACGTTTGTATCCGACCGTCTGAAAGAAAACGGACAACCGGCATCCGACAAGCTGGAATGGACACCATCGGTTATACTGAGCTACCGACCGTTTAAAAAGATAGACCTGAATTTCCGTGCCTTCTACAAACAGATATTTCGCATGCCTACCCTGAATGACCTGTACTACACATTCGTAGGCAATGCTTACCTTGACCCTGAATATACTCACCAATATAATATAGGTGTAACTTACAGAAAAGACTTCAAAAACCTGTGGATGAAACACATCGAGCTACAAGCCGATGTATATTACAACGAAGTAAAGAACAAGATAGTAGCAACCCCTACTTCCAACTTCTTCCGCTGGACCATGGTCAATCTGGGTGAAGTGGAAATCCGGGGCATAGATGTAGCTGTACAAACCGACTGGCAAGTGGGTAAAGAAGCCTTGCTAAGCGGACGCTTGAATTACACTTATCAGAAAGCACAAGACTTTACCGATCCCGATAATGAATTTTATGGCGGACAAATACCCTACATACCCTGGCACAGCGGATCGGCAGCGGTTAACTTCAATTGGCGTTCGTGGGAAGCCAGTTACAGTTTTATCTATACCGGCGAACGGTATTCTTCACAAGCCAACCTGCCCGTCAACTATCAACCGTCGTGGTACACCAGCGACTGTTCTCTTTCGAAACGGCAACGCATCCGTTCGCAAGAATTGAAACTGACTTTGGAAGTGAACAATCTGCTGAACCAACAATACGAAGTAGTATCGTGCTACCCGATGCCCGGCATCAATTTCAAATTCATCGTGCAATATATGTTTTAAAATATACCTCTTATGAAAATCAGAAGATATCCGCTTGTCCTGCTCCTGCTGGCATTGCTGTCGGGATGCAGGGAAGAACTGCCTGTGCTCGACTCGGAGCAGGAAATCATTACCTACCCTACCGACCCTAAGGACATTGAAGGCTTTTTTCTTCTCAACGAAGGAAACATGGGAAGCAACAAATGTACAATTGACTTTTTCAATGCACGGGGAGGATATTACCTTCGCAACATTTATCCGGAAAGCAACCCCGACATCGTAAAAGAACTGGGAGATGTAGGCAACGACATTCAGATACACGACGGAAAACTATATGTAGTGGTCAACTGTTCACACTTTGTAGAAGTGATGGACGCATGCACAGCCAAACATCTGGGAAGCGTCAACATTACTAATTGCCGCTACATAACCTTCGAAGATGACAAAGCCTATGTCAGTTCGTATGCCGGACCGGTTCAGATAGATCCAGAAGCACGCCCCGGCAAAGTGGTAGAATTTGATACGAATACTTTCCAGATAACCCGCGAAGTGGTAGTAGGTTATCAGCCTGAAGATATGGCTATCGTTAACGGAAGACTGTATGTAGCCAACTCGGGCGGTTACCGTTACCCGAATTATGACCGTACCATTTCGGTCATCGACTTAGAGAGTTTTCAAGTGGTCAACACCATTGATGTAGCCATCAACCTGCACCAGATGGAAAAAGACTCGAAAGGAAACCTGTATGTTATTTCACGGGGAGACTATTATGGAGAAGGCTCGGATATCTACGTCATAGACCCTACTACCGAAACCGTAACCGGAAACCTGGGAATCTCTGCCAACCAAATGTGGATGGATGACGACCTGCTTTACATCATCTCTTCCGAATGGAGCTACACAGCCGGAAACAACGAAGTAGGTTACCGCATCTACGATACGGCACAAGGCAAAATGATTTCCGACAAATTCATTACCGATGGCACAGAAGCCGATATCCGACTTCCATACGGCATTGCAGTCAACCCTGAAACCAAGGAAATCTATGTAAGCGATGCTACCGACTACGTAACACCGGGGTATCTTTACTGCTTCACCTCCGAAGGCAAAAAACAATGGAGCGTACGTACAGGCGATATTCCGGCACATTTCGCCTTTGCCACAGAACCTTTCTATTACAACGATGCTCCGGAAGAAACAACCAGTTCGGCATACATCACCCAAGTAATCGAATACATGCCAGCTCCAGGCCAGTTTGTCAATGCTATGCCTGAATACGAAGAAGGCGACACACAGGAAGACATGAACCGGAAAGCCTTGGAAGCTATCGGGAATAACAATCGTGGCATGATTTCGCTAGGAGGATATGGAGGTTATGTCATCGTAGGCTTCGACCATCGGATTGAAAACAAAGCAGGACTACGGGATTTCCGTATTCTGGGCAATGCTTTTCAAGGAGCTTCTACTGCTGCAAGCGGAGGCAGTTACGAACCGGGTATCATCCAAGTTGCATTAGACGAAAATCAAGACGGCCAGCCAGACGATGGACAATGGTATGAAATAGCCGGAAGTGCCCATCACGACCCACAGCAGGAAACATGGTATGAAACAGCCCTGAACGCCGGTTGTGACATGGCTTTTTACAACGATTATGAAATTGTTTACCAAGCTCCCGAAGAAGAACCGGCCACCGAAGAAGAACAACGAACGTACATCTGCTGGACAGACAACAAAGGACAAACAGGATACATCCGGAAAAACGTCCATAATACCCAGTCTTATTATCCACAATGGATTAGTGACAAGGAGTTACGCTTCGAAGGTTCACGACTTCCGCAAAATGGAATAGACCAAAGTGGAAACGGTACCTACTTTGTCCTTTATCCGTTTACATACGGATATGCCGACAATGCCATGAATACCAACGATGAATCTGCTATTGACATTGACTGGGCAACCGACAGCGACGGTAATAAAGTCGATTTACCTGGTGTGGACCTCATTAAGATATATACCGGAATCAATCAGGAAAACGGATGGATAGGCGAATGCTCTACAGAAGTGAGTGGTGTGGAAGACCTGCACATGCTGGGTGAGGAAATTCCTACACGCTAACTTAGAAGCTGTTTTGAATTTCTCCAAAAAGTTTTTCTTGGCTTGATGTATCTGTTTTCGTGTGTGCTTTGGGCGATAAATTCAAAACAGCTTCTTAAGAACTGCCTGATAATGCTAATCAGAAGTTATACCATCGCGGTATGCAATTGTGCATTTTTGTTGATGCTATATAGAACACAGACTACATAAGAATACACAGAAGAATAGGTCAATAAACAATATGCTAATGTGAAAATATAGGTCATTCGCTGTAAGATTATTAATCTTACACCAGACGAAGCTATCCTTTTAACTAATCTGGGTATGATGAAGTACAGTAATGCGAGGCGGACAGAACGTAGACAGCATGCCGGAACTGTGGCATTAACAAAATACACAAATCCATACCGCGCATAGTATAATAGTATAACTCCCCTGATCCGCATGAATAACAAATTGATATACAAAACCAAAAAACAAAAGGAAATGAAGAACTTATGCAATTGGCTGCTGATACTGATTTTAATCGGTACCACAGCATGTAAAGACGACAACACTCCAGTAGAACTCCAAGCACCGGTATTCGAATTGACCAACAGCATAGGGCAAGACCGACCTGTCACCGTGGTTCCGGGAGAGACCTGCCAGATAAAATACCTAGCCGAACATATAAACAGCATTACAGCCGACAACGTACCCGAGGGATGGCAAGTCAATATAAACGAAGAAACGACCTGCATTGGTATCACTGCCCCATCGGCTTCGGAAAATGTTTCCAAGACCTTCAGCTTGCAGTTGACTGCACAAGGTGAAAACAGACAAACTGTTACACTCAGCATAAACTTCTATCTTGTCACATTCGATGACCCGAAAGGAACATTTGTTCTGAACGAAGGAAATATGACCTCCGAAAACGGCTCACTTCTTTACATTACCGCCGAAGGATACATCGTAGACAATGTATACAAACGAGTAAATGGTACAGAACTGGGCAATGTACCCCAAGACATGTGTCAATACAACGGAAAAACCTACATCATTTCCCAAAACGGGAACGGCAATGCGATGGGAACAGAATCGGATAATGACGGCATGTTGGTCATAACCGACACACGTACACTAAAGAAACTGAAAAGTTATCCGAAAGAGACACTCAGCCCGCTGGACTGGCCTACACACATTGCCGTTATCGATGAAGAACACATTTATATCCGTGACAATGCCGGTATATGGCGAATGAACGAAAACGATGCATCGCTGACCTTTATCAAAGGTTCGGAAGAAGCTCCCAAAGCACCGTTTGCCATTGTCGGCAGAGTCAACCAGCGAGTGCAACATTACGAAATATTTTTGAAAAAGACCTCAGCCGGAGTCAAGAAATTGAGTTTTTCTCTCGGTCTGGCATTAATTTTCTTCCT
>NZ_NFJG01000117.1:0-13697 GCF_002159755.1 Bacteroides sp. An269 | reverse complement strand
TTTACGCATAAAGTCATGGGGGTATTAAGTTATTTCTTTCATTTACAAATTTAATAATTCTCTTGGCTTTATGCTATTTTGCTAGCACATTACAAACATAGGAACTAATATTCTATCAGGTTCTTATACTTTATGCAGCATCAGAAATGTGCTGCGGCAGACACACATATAGGTCCATCCGCTGTAAGATTAATAATCTTCAGGCTGCAAGATTATTAATCTTACAAGCGGAAGATTATTAATCTTACACCAGACGAAGTTATCTGCGCTGGGAGAAGAAGATAATAACAACCTTTTAAGAAGAAGATAATAACAACCTTTTAAGAAACTATTTTGAATTTCTCCAAAAAGCTTCTTAGTCTTTGTCGGCTCCCAGATAAAAGCCTATATTCGTCTGCTGATTATATCCCATATTCTGCATTGTTTGCGACATGTCATAAGTATGGTCATTGGTTAATGCAGTAAAACGGTAACTTGTCGGATAATTGGTAGAAAAAATACGGATTGAAGTATTGTCTTCTGAAGGCAAAATCACTTCTTCACGCCAGTCACCTACCATATCCCCATAATAACAGGGATTATATTTTGTTCCATGATTCCCTTGATTTGTTCCATATCCCGTATTGAAATTGACAAGCCGGTTTTTGTTGGTCATCGGATTTGCTTTTGCGCTTACAATTAAAGCCCGGTCGTACAATTCACGGGTAAGTTCTCCACTCCACCATATTGCTACATTATACATGGAACCTCCGCCAATGCCTGTAGGAATAGACACACCTTCAAGAGGAACATTACCCGAACTTGCACAATTATAAACGCCGGTATTCAAGCTGGACCAATATTCAAAGTTTGGACTATCCGGATCAATATCTGCCACAATGGAACGTCCAACATCGCCGCTGGGACCAGCTCCATGCCCTGAAATCAGATTGCCATTACGTGCATCCAGTATCTGACAACCATATCCCAATCCTTGATTGCTATAAGTATCTTCCTCTTCAAAAGATGCTTGTACCTGTAATCCCTGACGGTCTTTGATAAATTTGCCGACACTCAGAATATCGCCATGTCCGTTGCCTGTACACCATAATTCACCTCCATCGTCATCTATGGCTGCCGAACCGTAAAGTATTTCGTCTTTTCCGTCTTCATCCAAATCGGCTACACGGAAAGCATGCGCCCCCATTGCCAACCATTTTTCCGCATGTCCATCAGCTGTATCAAATTGCCAGCGAGCAACCAATTCATTATCTTTAAAATCTAAAGCCCATACCTGCCAGTTCAGGTAAATACCTCTTGTAATGATTAAGGAAGGATTGCTTGTACGCGTTCCTGTTGTCTCGTCAGGTATTCCATCCAGATAAGCGGCTCCAATAAAGAAACGGTCCATCCGATTGCCGTAGTCATCTCCCCAGTATTCTTGCCAATATTGGGCACGGGAAGCTTTCGAACCTGTTCCACCGCGAGGAATATTATCCGTACGGCAAATTTCGCGACCGTCATATCCGCGACATAAAGAAATATATTCGGGTCCTTCGAGGATAAGTCCTAAAAGTGTCGGCAAGGCACTGCCTGAATACCAACCGACTTCATCATAGTGGATACGGTAATCATGTACCGTTCCATCTTCATTGGTTATTGTCTTTCCATCCCCGAAAGTTGTTCCCTCTGATGAACGAAAAGCAATTTCACACAATCCGTCGCCATCAAAATCATATAAAATAAATGAAGTATAATGAGAACCTGAGCGTATGTTAATACCTAAATCGATACGCCACAAAAAAGTTCCGTCCAACTTATATGCTTCCAGCAAAGTTGTTCCCCCATACCAGCCTCCTTGGTTGGCACCATCATACGGTTCACGTTTTATCACGATTTCCGGCCATCCGTCACCGTCAAGTTCACCGACTTGTACATCATCGGGTTGATAATCTACTGAGGCATTCGGAACATTCATATCCAATTTGATTTCACGATAAAACGTCTGAGCCATTTGGGAAGTGAAAGTAGTTTCACATAAAGTTTCGTCCTCTCCGGTAAGAGTCACGCGATAATGGTTTTCCTTTGTCGGGTCAACATCTTCATCAATCCAGCATGAAGAGTCGGTTATAGGTTCGCTGTTCAGCTTCTCTTCTGCATTATTTGCAGTTGATTTATATATATCAAAAGCTGTACCTGCAGGATCTGTAGGAAGCATACGCCAGCTCACTAAAGCACCATGTATACCGGTCGTTGAGTTGGCATCTTCGTCAGGAGCAGGATCATAGCTGACCCACATCAGTCTGTCGCCAGTAATTATATCAGTAGGAAGAGAAGGAAGTTCTGTCACAGAATTGTCTAGAGGTAAATTGTCCGAACAAGCAAAAACAGTTCCAAGGCAAGCCAGTCCAATCAAGTAATTGAGTTTATTCATGTTATAAGGTTTAGTAGGTTTGTGAGTAAAAAAATGCGCCCGAAGCTTCACACAATCACTTGCTCCTGCCTCGCGCGACTTTGAAAATTAATCTAACTTTTGTATCCATAAACCCGGTTATGGAAGCATGAAATCTT
The DNA here is from genome assembly GCF_002159755.1 of Bacteroides sp. An269. Taxonomy (NCBI): domain Bacteria; kingdom Pseudomonadati; phylum Bacteroidota; class Bacteroidia; order Bacteroidales; family Bacteroidaceae; genus Bacteroides; species Bacteroides sp. An269. The sequence continues at coordinate 11,147 of NZ_NFJG01000117.1, read as the reverse complement.
CCAGTGCGGTTTTATATTCAAGTGTAACGGTGCCTGTCTGTGTACGCACATTCAGACAGACATCGATGGTATCGTCATCTGTCAGTCCTGTCTGGATAAAACGGGAATAGACTTCATCGGGCATACGCAGGCTGATAAGCGATGAGGTTGTATTCCATGCATTGGGTGCATTGTTATCAAAATACAGATTGAATGTAGCTTTTTTTCCTGTTGTGTCTATATCACGGTTGCCATCATAATAAAGCAGGAAAGAAACCGCACTATAAGGGTCAAAATAGAAGGTAGGAACTACATTCATGTAACCGTTTTGTATATAATACTGTCCTTCGGTCTGGTTGACGCTTTGCACAGCCTTATTCTTAAGAGCAATAGAATCTTGCCCGAATATCTGGTAGTCTTCGCTCAACGTATCGACACAGGATATGTAGGTAGGAATCTCTGCAGCCTCACTCAATACAATGTCATACGTGTGTCCGGATTCCAAATCCGATACATTCGTAAGGCTTTCATCTGATGTATCAAAACTGACTACAGCCCGTCTGACTTCTTTCAGCCACGAGATTTGTGACAAATTGGAAGGAACCAATACCGCATCAAAGTCAGTATACAGCCGATAGCCTTCCAGTTCGTTACCACTTACCGTTACAGCCATGTTGTTGAAAGTAACACTTTGCCGGTTGTCATCGTTGTCCAGACACGATACAAGCGTCACAACCGACAGGCACACAACAGACAAACGAAAAATGTTGAATAATCTGTTCATTTTATGTAGATAAATTAATAGCATGTACCGCAGAGGCATATTGCCTGAAAGTCAATATCTTTCTTGTCAGGTATATGCTCCTGCGGTATTTCTGTTTTTACCAACCTTCGTTTTGGGTCAGGTTAGGATTCTTCATGATTTCAGTCTGCGGAATGGGGAAGAAATACATTTTATCATCCCAAGTACGGCTCACTTCATTACGCGTGTAAGTGATGGTTCCGTCCGCATTCTGGGTAAGCTTCATTTCAGTAATGCTCTTCAGCTTATCCCCTTCTTTCCAACGGCGCAGGTCATAGAAACGATGTCCCTCGAATGCCAGTTCTACCATACGTTCGTTCTGGTATTTCGCCCAGAAAGCATCGTTGCTCATGCCGGTAGGGAATTCCGGCATATTGACATCCGAACGCGTACGGGTAACACTTGCTGCTTCACGTGCCGACATCGGGAACTCAGCCGAAGTTGCATCGGCAGAACCCAAATAGCGGAATACCGCTTCGGCATAGTTCAGGTAAAACTCACCCAGACGGAACGTAATCCACGTATGACGCGAACTTTTAACCGTACTGTTTGCACGTAAATCGACTGCCGGATCAAGATACTTTTTCAGGTAATAGCCTGTAGGAGTAGCTCCTGAAATAGGTTCGCCATTAGTACCACCGTAGAAAGTCTGTATCGGTGCCGTATTATAAGAAGGCCATCCTGTATCGCCGTTCTTTACCACGGTCATGGCAAAACGCGGGTCACGTCCTTCGTATGGGTTTTCCGGATCATATCCGCTGCCGGCTTCATTGATACCTAAACCAGTTGCCTGCATTTCGTACGCATCTACCAGATTTTGTGAAGGACAGTTGCCCGAACCTCCACCAGTAATACCAATAGGATAATTGTATTCTTCAAGCACGCTGGAAGCACCGGAAGCATCCTTCGAGTTGACATAGCGGCGCATGAAAATCATTTCACTATTCTGCCAGTTGGTCGTCCCCCACAAGGCGGCATATGTACCTAATTCGAAATCTCCTGCCACACAAGCGTCAATCAGTTCCTTGTTTGCCTGTGCAGCTTTATGCCACAATTCCTGGTCGTTGCTTTCATTGAATAAAGGACTTGCCGCATAAAGAGCTGCACGTGCCTTCAGTGCCAATGCCGCATAACTGGTCAAACGGCCACTTTCTGCTGGAGAAATACCCAACAAGCCCAAGTCGGTATAATCTTCAGGCAATAAAGTCGCAAGTTCGGTACATTCTTCTTCGATAAAGCTGAACACTTCCTGTGCCGGTGTACGGGTCAAGCTGTTCACATTGTCTACTGTCACCATTTCGGTAAAGAAAGGAACGGCACCGTAGCAACGGATCAGATTGAAGTAGAAGTAAGCCCGTAACAACCGTACTTCATAGAATGAATTGTTATAACGGAACATACGCGCTTCATAATCATCATTTTGTTTGAGTTCGTCAAATGTCAATCCCTGAAATTCCTGCAGGTATTGATTACATTCTTGAATGGCACGATAGCTTGTAGTCCATGTGTTCGAAAGTGGGTTGGAAGGACTCCAAGAACCATTGGTAAAGTCACACACATCGCCACTGGTATAGGCATACTCGGCTTCATCACATGCCGAAGCCAGCATACCGCCTCCATACACTTGTCCGAAATCGTAGTCAAGCTCATTATAAATATTGGTCACCAAGCCAATCACTTCATCATAGCTTTGTGCCAAATAGTCTTTTTCGTAATTGGCGTATTCGTGGTAGTCCATGTTACAAGCACTCAGCAATGCCACACACGCTGCGCCTCCTATGATATTTTTGATTCTCATATTTTTTCCTTTTTATAAATTAGAAACCGATTGACAAACCAATCACGGCACTACGCGTCAACGGTGCAGTGGCTCCGTATGCTTCCGGATCGGCAATCTTGATTTTATCAAAGCAGAGCAAGTCGATTCCCCGTACATAGAGTTTGGCTTTGCTCAATACATGGGTCTTCTTCATCCACTTTTCCGGGAAATTATAATACAGTTCTACCGAACGCAGCTTCAGGAACGAACGGTCTTCCAGCCATACGGTATTGGTCTGGTAGTTGTTAGCATTGCTTTCTGAGCTTAGACGCGGATACAAAGCATCCGGATTCTCCGGTGTCCAACGGTTTTCGTATGCATGTTCAGAAATCGTTGTGTTATTGATTAACGGCCAGTACAAGCTGGTAGTATTCAATACAGCCGAATAACGTCCTGTTCCTTGGAACATGGCATCGAAGCCCAATCCTTTCCATTCAGCTCCCAAGTGGAACGAATAGTAGATTTCGGGGGCAGTGGTGCTGTAACCGATAGCTACTTTATCGTTATCATCAATAATGCCATCATTGTTCACATCTTTATACTTGATGTCACCCGGACGCAGAGTTGTACCGAAATTCTGTGCCGGACTGTTGGCGATATCTGCCTCATCCTTAAAGAAACCGATGGCCTGCAAACCGTAAGTCTGCTTTACCGGATTGCCGGTCTGAATCAGGTTGTCATACAATCGCGGTTCTTCCAGTTGCTCGATAATCTTGTTCTTTGCCAACATAAAGTTACCGCCGATATTGAACTTGAAGTCACCGACCTTCTTCGTATAATTGGCACCGATTTCTACGCCCCAGCTGTCTACGATACCCCCGTTTTCATACGGAGCTGTAAAGCCCAATATCGATGAATATTTACCGCTGGAACTAACCCAGATATCTGAACGGCGTTCGTAATAGGTATCGAAGGTCAAATCAAGACCTTTGAACAGGCTGGCATCAATACCAAAGTTGTATTTATAAGCTTTCTCGTGTGTAGAGTTCAGCGAAGCCAGACGTCCTAACACCCAACTGGTTGTACCTTGCGAGTAGTTGGTATCGAACGGATAGAAACTACCACCCCCATAAGTCTGTTCCCAGTAATTGGTTACATCTGAACCGTCTTCTTGCGGCAGACGGTCGGCATTGATGATACCAAATGATGCACGTACTTTCAGAAAATCAATCCAGGATTGGTTTTGCATGAAATTTTCTTTTGAAACAACCCATGCCGCACCGACAGTAGGAGAAAAAGCCCATTTATGTCCCGGAGCCAGCTTGTTCGAAGCAGAGCCTACCAAAGTCAAATCAAAGAAATAACGGTCTTTCAATCCGTAATGTGTATACCAAGATACGTTCTGGCGATACCAAGTCTGGTCTATACCTTTCGTATTACGGTATTCGTAATCCCAACGCAATTGGCTGTAGATTTTGTTCGCTTCGTTAATAGTCTTATTATAATATAAGGTACCGGCAAAATTAAATACTCGTGTAAAGGCTGTAATTTTCGAGCCTTCACCCAGTGCACTTTCTTTACCATCGGTATAACGGGTCAGCTCGCCCGGTTCACCGTCTACCCACGAAGAAACTGCATCACTTCCATAAATGAATGTTTTCGAATAGTCTTCGTAATACAAAGCATAATTGTCATAACCCAACATCAAGCTGGCACCCAATCCCGGTGTGATAGCAGATAAATCCTGGTCTAAAGTCATATCGGCATACAAGGTACGTTCGTGGAATTTGGTGTATCCTGCATCCTGTGATACGGCAACCGGGTTCATTGTGCCTGCCCATGTAGAGCTACCACCCCAAGTTCCGTCTTCTAATTGTGCCGGATAAGCAGCCGAAGGAAGTTTATAAATCATACTGCCCCAAAGGTCGGCACTGGTATTACTACTCGTATTACCACCCGGCGCACGGGTTTCCGACAAAACACCTACCAAATTCAGTTTCAGTTTGGTACTCGAAGTCAAATCAATATCCAGATTCGTACGCAAGTTGGCACGCGAATATTCGTCTTGTGTAGAATAACCATCGTTCATATACGGATTGGCTATAAACCCTTTATTGGTGGTCAGGTTTCCCATAGCATAGTAACGAAAACGTTCGGATCCACCTCGGAAACTGATATTGTAAATGTTAGTAGAAGCCACATCGCGGAATGTCTCACCTATCCAATCCACATTCGGATACAGATAGGGATACTTTCCTGAACGAAAAGCATTCAATTCGTCTGCCGAATAACGGGCTGACAGACCATCATTTGCCAACGCCTCGTTGATGGCATTGGCGTATGTATAACTGTCGGCAAACTTCGGCCGGCGTGCTTGCCATTCGAATCCATGGTCGTACGAGAATTTCACTTCACGCGTATTGTATTGTCCTCGCTTGGTGGTGATATTGACTACACCGTTAATGCCTTTGTAACCATAAATAGCCACGGCAGAAGCGTCTTTCAATACTGTTACCGATTCTACTTCTTCAGGAGTAATATCGGTAATGTCACGCTCAATGCCATCCACCAATACCAACGGAGTAGTAGACGAAAGTGTCTGCAAGCCACGTACAAAGAAAGTTGGTTCATAATTGGCGTATGTACCTGTCCCTTGCAACGTCATCAGACCTGTACCGTAACCAAAAAGTGAATTCCCAATATTTTTGGCACTCCGTTTGTTAAACTCTTCATTGTAGACAGTAGAGACCGATGACGTGGATTCCTCCAGACGCTGTGCGGTACGATAGCCGATCTCTACCACTTGGTCAGCATATTTTTCCGGTTTCCCCGGCGAAGCGATGCTGTCTGTTGTTTCCTGCGCGTAGCCCGGCATTGTGCAAAGGGCAAACAGTGCAGCAGGTATGATTAGTTTATCTTTTCTTATCATAAGTCGAATTACTTTTTAATAATTGTGTTTCGCATTACCATCCTGGGTTTTGAATCAAGCCATACCCTTTGTTCACTTCTGTCAACGGGAAAGGTGATAAATACCATTTTGCATCAAAACCATTTGTCCACCAGTAACGTACCGGATTGGATAATTCATACTTCTCATATTCAAAATGTGTAGGATAAGGTTGTGTTTTATCACCATTATACCATCCTTCTCCGGCAAATTCACCCGTACGGGAAATACGCAAGCCATGCAATTGTTTTTCAAAAATGTCTGCACGTTTATAACGGATTAAGTCAAAGAAACGGGTGTCTTCCATACCCAGTTCGCAAGCACGTTCGCGGAGAATTTCTTCCAACAAGGCATCTTTATTACCGGTCAGGTTCTTGTCCGGATTGCATTCTGCCAGTCCTTTCATTCCCACACGGGCACGTACAATGTCTACTTGTGCTATGGCATCTGCCAAACGATTGTTCTGGCACAATGCTTCTGCATATGTCAAATACATGTCAGACAGGCGTAAAACGACCCATTGTGTATAATGACGAAGCATATCCGGTCCCATCAGATATTTTATCGGTGCATATCCCGTAGCAAAAGAACCGGTTTGATTATCTGGCTCTTGTTGCGCATCGTAACCGCCAACCCAAGCCTCGAAACTACGTCCCGACATATTGCCGGTCGTCCAGTCAAGCGCAGTAGGCTGCCCGTTTACAATGGCTTCTTCATACAAACGTGGGTCACGTGTCAGGACGATGTTACTTTTTCCATCTTCACCTCCATTCGGAGAACCGGTCATGAACATCTCGTCCAAACGCCCTTCTGCAGCGGTCTTGTCCCAATCAAAGGGTGTACCGTCTGCCCATGGGAACATTTCCACATACTCTTGTGTAGGAGTATATCCACGGCGAATCCCATTTCGGCTTGCATCGGTTGTACCAAGTGGATCACCCCACTGATGCCAAATATAATTACCCGACTTAAAGGCATCATACCCGAACTGTCTGGTACTCATAAGTATCTCAGGACTATCCAATTCCGCATAAGAAGTACGATAAGCCAAGCGGTAGTCCTCCGGACGAGTTCCTTTAGACTGTACCAACGAATACCCTCCATTAGCGTTCAGTTCATTGAAAAACTCTTCACAAGCTTGCAGGCACTGTGTCCACAGTTCAGCCTTATAGCCGCCATACCAAACCAAGTGTTGTGCTTCTGCTTCCGAAGAACCGCCAGCATATGCTACATCATCATTAAAAAGCGGAGAAGCAGCAAATTGCAGGATACGACATTTCAATGCCATTGCAGCTGCGCGATTCCAACGACCGGCATTAGTTTGTGGATTATCTACTGTCCAAGGCAACACTTCTTTCGCTTCATCAAGCAATTTAATCATAAAATTAACGGTTTCTTCTACCGTTGCACGAGGCAAATCATAGCTGGCATCCGTACCGCTAAAAGAATGGTCAATAATAGGCAGACCTCCATAATGACGGAACGTATCAAAATAACGCGAAGCGATGATACACTTTGCCTGTGCTACAATGGATGCCTTTTCAGATTCTTCCATTCCAGGCACACGGTCGATGTTTTCTATGATTAAATAACCATAACGAACAGCTTGCCATACGCGGTTTTTCAAATAATCCCATTTATCTGAACGCTGACCATAATTTGACGTATGCGTTCCATAATAATAGCTGTTTACAATACCACTTGACAAATAAGTATAAATATAACAGTCCGTCAATGCTTCAGGCTTACCGACATAAGGATTGGAAGATTCACAAGGATAAGCATCGCTCGATGAATTACGGAACGGAAGACCATAATACTGAAAGGTATATAATGTATTCAAAAATTGTCTCACGTATTCCGGGCTATTGAATACTGTATCGCTGGTCACATCACCACCTGGTGCTTTCTCCAAGAAAGCACTTCCGAACTTGATATCATCCACACATGATGTGGAGACAACTGAAGTCAGAGTCAGTCCTGCGGCAACAGCGAAAAACCATTTATGTTGTTTCTTCATGATTTTATCTTTTTATTAAGGGTTAAAAACCAAGTTTCAAGCTCAGCGAAAAAGTACGAGTTAACGGATAAGTCGGCTGGTTGCTGGCTCTTGATTCCGGGTCACCCCACTTATACGGAGTAAAGGTCAGCAGGTTGTATCCGCTGAATGCCAGTTGGCAAGTGCTCAGCTTTAGCCGTTCCATCAAAGGGAAATGGAAATTATAAGCAATCTGCAGGTTCTTCAGACGCAGATATTTGGCATCCTTTTCCCATAGATTTGAATCCTGATAGTTGTTCGAATCACCATTATCGAAAGTAGCACGCGGATATTCGGCATCCGGATCCGGGTTTGCCGTTGTCCATGTATTTTCTACTTGAGCTACCAACAAACCTCCCTGATTGGCATTGTTGCGGTCGGTAAACGGCTTACGGAAAATACTTGAGATGCTGCGGCTTACGTTCCAGGCACCCGTCCATTGCATGGAGAAATCAAAGTTCTTCCAGCTAAATCCGAGATTTAGACCTGCCATGTATTCGGGGTCATCGGTATAGCCTAAATCACGCGTCTTGTCATCAGGGGTAATCGCACCATCCCCATCCAAGTCTACATATACACAGTCACCATTCTTCAACTCTACCAATTGGGTCGGCATTTCTGTTCCAAACACTTCCCGGTAATGAGCCGGAGTGGTATTCTCATCGTAGTATTCGAAGAATTGGTATTGCAAGCGCGAACCGATACGGTGTCCTTTTGAATATTGATATTCTTGGTTCAACGGAGCTTCCTTGCGTTCAATAATCTTGTTTTGATTGTACATCAGGTTCAAGTTGACAAAATAACGGAAGTCATCGCCAATGCGGTCATTCCATTTTAAAGAAATTTCCCAACCCCAGCTGTCTACTTTACCAAGATTTGCCATCGGCAAAGTGAAACCCAATACCGAAGGAGCCGTACCGTCGCTCAGCAAGATATTGGTTCGTTTCTCCTTATAATAATCGAAACTACCTTGCAAACGGTCGTTTAAGAAATACATATCTACACCATAGTTCTGTTTCAACGATTTTTCCCAAGTTACATCAGGATTATTTTTGGCTGCCTCATACGCACCTGGACTTACTGTTGCATTATTAATACCAAAAAGATAACTATAACCACCATTTAAATTCGATGCTGTTGTATTATTTACGTAATATGGGTCGGCTGTGTACATGAAACGGCTACCACCAATCTTATCGTTACCTACCAGACCAATGGTGTATCTCAGTTTCATAAAACCGATAAACGGTTTGATGGGTTTCCAGAACTTTTCTTCACTGACGACCCATCCGAAAGAACCTGCCGGGAAAGTACCGAAACGTTTGTCTGGAGCAAAGTTTTCCGAACCGTTGTAACCGATATTGAACTCAGCCATATAACGGCTTTTCCAGTCATAGGTAGCACGTCCTACCAAACCTACATAGCCTTGTGGAATAGATGAGAACTCAGTCGGATAATATGTCTTCGATTGGTTGTACAGTGCCAAAGCTGTCACGTGGTGATTACCAAACGTACGGTCATAATTGAAAGCAGCTTCCATATACCAGTTACGTGACTTCGCAGGGTCGACATCTTGGTATTTCAATTGCGAATTTGTACCGCTTTTCTTATATACAATGGTACCATCGTCTTGCAAAACCGGTGTATAAGTTGCTATACTTGCCGTAGCGCGTGTATACGATGTAAAACCACTGTTGTAAGAACCTTTGACTCTAAAGCTCAATCCTTTGGTAATGAAATCCAGTTTTTGGCTTAATTGCAAATCGGCATTCAATGTATTGTTGCTGGTCTGCATAAAACCTGCGCCATAATATGCCATACCTGTACCTCCGGTAAACGGCAATCCATATTCGGTGGTAGTATATACCAACTTGTCATCTACCAATCCCGGACTAGAGAACGGAGTTGCATAATACATCTCCAATAGCATACCGGCACTTCCTTGTCCCGTATAAGGTTTCCAGGCGTTGTTTACGTTTCCAGCAATGTTCATTGATACGGTGGTTGTCTTGGTTACATCGATATCCAGATTCGAACGGTAGTTGAAACGTTTGTACTGATACGAAAGGTCGTAAGGCAAATCAAAACCGTTAAACAGACCTCCTTGTGTATAGGCACCTGCTGATACGAAGTAACGGATACGGTCGGTACCTCCCGAAATATTTACATTATGCTGGGTCTGCAACGTCATGTCCTTCAAACAGTAATCTACCCAGTTTGTGTTCGGGAAGCGGATCGGATCACTTCCTGTACGGAATTTCTCGATTACATCCGGTTGGAACATCAGTTGGTCTTCTGTATATTCGGGATGGTCATTCAGCTGCATCTGATTATAAAAGGTAGCATACTGGTATGAATTAGCCAACTCAAGTGTCTTAGTCGGCGCAATGATACTTGCCGAGGTAGAGAATGAAATCTTCGCTTTTCCTTCTTTACCACGTTTGGTAGTAATCAATACGACACCATTGGCACCACGCACACCGAATACCGCTGTAGCCGAAGCGTCTTTCAAGATGGTGATGCTTTCGATTTCGTTCGGGTCGATGTCGTTCATACTACGCTCTACACCATCCACCTGGATTAACGGTGCTGAGTTTTCCCATGTAGCCTGACCACGAACGAAGATGCTGGCAGCATCGTCACCCGGTTCACCTGAGTATTGCACGGTGGTTAAACCGGCAAGTTGTCCAGACAACATATTCGATACAGAACCGGTGGGCGACTTAAGCAAGTCATCACCTTTCACGCTGGAGATAGCACCTGTCACGGTCACTTTCTTCTGTGTACCATACGCTACGACCTCCACTTCACCCAACATCTGTGAGTCATCTTCCATTGTTACCCGCATTCCTTCTTTAGCCATCACTGTTACGGTAGCATAACCAATAAAGGAAATTTGCAGTTTAGTACCCGGTTTAACATTCAACTGGAACTTTCCGTCCAAGTCCGTGATGGTACCCGTACTGGTTCCTTCCACCATTACACTTGCTCCAATCACTGGTTCACCTGCACTGTCATACACAGAACCTGTAATCATGCCTTGCTGTTGAGAAGCAGCTGCCGCATGAAGAGATTGGAAGCCTAAGGCCGGAGATACAGCCGTTACTGTACACAAAAGTGCAAACGGCAAAACCCCCTTTTCTAGAAACTTTTTCTTTCTCATGTTATTAAGTTAATTAGTGTTGTGATTAAGATTATAATAAACAAAGGTATTGCCTTTCAAGGCCCGGCAATCATCACTTTACATATCCATTTTTTATATGTTGTTTTCATCTGTTTCTTATCTTTATTAACAAAAGATTTATAAGACGCAAAGAACCACAAAAAAGGTGAATTTTAAAATGGAAAATCGTGTATAATAATGGAAATTTTTATCTATCTTACTTGGGAAAGGAGAAAAAATGCAGTTCTTATCACGATTCTTCCCTAAAAAGGGAAAAAAGGCTTTTTTATAAGTTTTTTATCCGATAAAATAAGAAGCTGTTTTGAATTTCTCCAAAAAGTTTTTCTTGTCTTGATGTATCCGTTTTCGTGTGTGCTTTGGGCGATTTTTTGGTCTTTTTCGCTCCTGTTCTTCGTCAGATAGCCCGCTATCTTCCTCATCACAGAAGCGAAAATGCCT
>NZ_NFJG01000116.1:0-13782 GCF_002159755.1 Bacteroides sp. An269 | reverse complement strand
CGGATGACCCTGATTCCGGGCTTCCACCGCCTTCCTCCGCCCTTTCCGCTACGCTCCAAGGACGGAGGAAGGCGGTGGCGGAGTTGCACTTCTAACTTGACGGTGGGCTCACAAACTCACCCCCCATTTTAAGAAACTGTTCCTATGACACCTACTTCGTCAAGCTGAACCGCAAACCCACTTGAAGATTAAAATTAAGTGGATGTTCCTTCCGGATAGTTTCCACATCACTTCCATCATCAAAATAATATGCAATACCCGGCTCGGCATACAATCCTATCTGCGGTGTGATGTTCACTTGTACACCTGCAGCCGCCGTTACCGACCATTGCCATTCCTTAATATGCAACGAGTGATGTTCCGTCTCACGCGAAGTCATTCCGTTGACATAAACCACATCCTGACTGGCAGACACACATTTTTCCACCATTCCACCTGCCGAAGCATAAAGCGAAATCCACCGGCTGTCAAACAGTGAACGATGCAATTTCACCGGTACGCCAATATAATGCAACTTCTGCTCTTCTTCGAGATAGGTATCCGTCCCCGAACGAAGGTCGGACGAAAGGAGCGTATAAGTCAACCCTGTCTCAAGTGCCCATCGGGACGAGAAATTCCATTTAAACGATGCCCCCACTGTGACAGGCATCTTGTGATGTATCTCGGTCTTCGAAGTCTGGTCACGATTATTAAACAATAACTGATTATAAGCAGTACGTCCGGCATCTTCGGAAGCCATCACCATCTCCGATACCGAAACTTGCGCAGCCTGTAAACTCAATCGACCGACCCCATTGAATGAGTTAGACGAACTGAAAGGCATATTTCCTGTATTGAGCCCTATTGACCAATGACGGTTTTCAGCATTTTCCTTTTTCCCTTCCCACACTTCACGGTTCCGCTGCATCTGTTCCTGATCAAATGCACGGCGATGCTTACGCACCTTTGATTCGGAAGCAGAGAGAAGATTTTCTCCTGTTTGTCGTGTACTCTCCTCACCTTCTGGCGTCGCAACCGTTTCCGAATCATCCACCTCCGACAAAGACTGCACCGGCGACTCACTTAGCGAATGTGTCATTCGGGCATCAGCCAGTAAAGGTGTTTCGACTGCCACCTTCGATAAAGGACGGGATACAGAAGGAAGCAAAGGTTTTTCATCAGGAGCAACTGGGAAGGTATTCTTTTTTGCCACCACAGCATCGGGCTGCTCAAGTTCTTCAGCCCAGAATCCTGCTAACCAAGCAGTAAGAACCGATACAGATACCACCAACGCCGCTGCAACAGCTACAGCAAAACGCCGCATCCGCCACATCGGCACAACCTTCGGCGAAGATGACATTTCTGCTTCCAGTCTTTCCCACAACCCTTCAGGCAAAGGTTCGGAATAGTCCTCCATCTTTTTCTTAAAATGTGCAGCCCATCTGTCTTTGTCCATCATTGCAACTCCTTTTTTCTATAATTATTAATTTTTTTAATCAGCAAATTCTTTGCCCGATAGAACTGGGACGATGAAGTATGCTCCGTGATTCCCAGCATCGAAGCTATTTCCTTATGACTCTTATCCTCGAACACATAAAGATTAAACACTGTGCGGTAGCCTTCAGGTAATTCCTTGACCATCTGCATCAAAACCGAGGGAGGTATGCCATTGAAATCGTCTTCGTCAGCATCGGGCATATCGGGAATCTCATCCAGCAACACTTCCTGCTGTACTTGGGCATTCCGCTTACGCAGATAGCCAAGTGCCTCATTGACCATCACCCGCGAAAGCCATGCCTTTAACGAACCTTCGCCCTGATAGGTAAACTGTTGGCTTATAGATTCAAAAATGCGCAGGAAGCCATCGTGCAAGATATCCTCGGCAACCTCTTTGTCTCCTGTATAGCGAAGACAAATAGCCAGCAAAGCACCACCATAACGCTCGTAGAGCAAACGGCGTGCCTGCATATCTTTCTGCTTACATCGAAGCACCAGTTCTTCTTCTGATATGTCTGCTTTCTGTTGCATTTTTATTGAAAATGTAATGATTGTGCAAATACTGCATCGACTCTTCCAAAAATATGCGTTAAATTGTTTTAACAAAGGCAGATGCAGTAATTATGCCCCTCTCGCATTTATTCATAAAAATGACAAAGATACAGATTTTATGATGAAAGCAAAATACTTTTTAGTTGCCTTGACTATTGCGGGGCTTATGGGAACTCTTCCCTCTTGTACACTGACCAAGGACGATACCCTCGACAACCTGACCCAAAGCGATGCTGGCACATTCTCCACCTTGGGCACTGTAATGATGAACGGAGAACTCCTGTCCATTGAATCGGACAGATACGGCACTCTGATGCCCGAAAACCCAGAAATGATAAGCCAAATAGACGCCGACTCTACCGGACAACGCGTACTGATAGGATTCGTCTACTTAAACTATGTCACTCCACGAAGCACCCACGAAAGTTACCCTGTGCGTATTGTCGACCTGCTTTATAAAGTGGAAACCCGAAGAGCCGAAATGCTAAAAGCAGACAGTGTAGACATGTTTGGAACTGACCCGCTGCAAATCACCAATGCATCGCTCAGCAAAAATCACCTCAATATCCAATATACTTACGAAGGAAGTGCACAAACTTACCATCGGTTCAATCTGATAGTGAAAGAAGGCAGCAGTCCCGATACCGAAGGCCTGCTACCCGTAGAATTACGACACGATGCCGGAGGTGATTACGCCACCACCTCCACCGAATCGATGATTTCGTTCACACTGGAAAGCATCGACCAGTTCTACCCTTCCGGTTACAAAGGTTTCAGAATTTTCTATAACAGTGGGGCAAACAGCCGTGCCGAATGGAAAGCACTGAAAGAATAAATTCTTTCATCTGCTGGAAACTATAATTTTACCCTTACCTCACCGTTGCCGCGTCCGTATGGCGATAACCTCGCAGAAAATCGGAAACATCCATCCGTTTCTTGCCTGCCAGCTGCAACGACAGAAGATGAAGGTAACCATCTGTAGTAGCTACCTTGAAATAAGACTTTCTGTCGGTCACAATGGTACCAGGGACCAGCGAATGGCTGGCAAATTCCTTGGTTGTCTCATATATCTTCAATGTAACAGGCAATGCATCCGGTTCACACAGTTCTGTCCACGCAGCAGGATAAGGTGACAATCCACGGATAAAGTCGTATACCGCCTTCACGCCTTTCGTCCAGTCGATGCGACACGTTTCCTTGAATATCTTTGGTGCCGGATGAAGGACGGTTCCTTCTGCCAATTTTTCCTGTGGAACAGTCTTCACACTATTATTAAGGATAGCATCGACAGTCTTCAGCACCAGATTACCCCCTAGCCTCATCAGTCGGTCATAAACCATACCTACATTGTCCGTGTCGGCTATGGGAACACGGACCTGGTCGATAATTTCCCCCGTATCGATTTCGTGCTTTAGAAAGAAGGTAGTGATACCCGTTTCTGTCTCTCCATTGATGACCGCCCAATTGATAGGAGCCGCTCCCCGATATTGAGGCAATAAGGAAGCATGAAGATTAAATGTACCCAAACGGGGCATTTGCCATACCACTTCGGGCAACATCCGGAACGCCACCACGATTTGAAGGTCAGCATGCAAGGCACGAAGTTCTTCCAGAAAATGTTCGTCTTTCAGTTTTTCTGGCTGCAACACCTTTAATCCTTGTGAAACAGCATACTCTTTTACCGGACTGGGCTGGAGCACACTTCCGTGACGTCCCACTGGCTTGTCGGGCATCGTGATAACCCCTACTACATTGTATCCGCCCTCTACCAGACATTTCAGGCTCTCCACTGCAAATTCGGGAGTACCCATATAGACGATACGTAAATCAGTCTTTTCCATATATCTTTTTCTTGTTTATGTTTCTCATTCTGCCGAGAGGTCTACCAATACCTGACGATAGGTATTCAGCATTTTCGACTTCGACACGAATCCCAAATAACGGTTAGCCTCATCTACTACCGGCAAGTTCCATGCACCCGTAGTATCAAATTTCTTCATCACCTCTTCCATCGAATCGGTTTTTACGATGCGTGCCTTAGGCTTTTCCATAAAGCCTTCCACCCAATACCGGTGATACAGTTCCTGACGAAAGATAATGTTCCGTATGTCGTCCAGCTTCACGATGCCTATCAATTCATCGTTGACATCAACCACGGGAAACAGATTACGTTTCGACTGAGAGATAACTTTCACCATCTCGCCTAAGTCCATGTCTGGGCGAACTTTCAGAAAATCGTTCTCCACAATACTCTCGATGTTCATCAATGTCAGCACTGCCTTGTCTTTATGATGAGTTATCAGTTCGCCCTTCTTCGCCAGACGCATCGAATAGATGCTATGAGGTTCGAACACAATAATAGTAAGGTAGGCACACACCGAAACAATCATCAGCGGCAAGAACAAGGCATAACCACCTGTCAGTTCTGCAATCAGGAAAACACCTGTCAGCGGAGCATGCATTACGCCCGACATCAGGCCCGCCATTCCCATTAAAGCAAAGTTCTTTTCCGGGATATAAGTAGTGGCCAAATCACATTCATTGCATACGTACGAGAAAACGAAACCGGCAATACACCCTAGGAAAAGGCTCGGAGCAAAAATACCACCACACCCTCCACCGCCGTTCGTAGCACTGGAAGCAAACACCTTAAACAGGATAATCAGTAACAGGTAAGGTATCAGTAAGTGCGTATCGCCATAAAAAAGCGAATTATTCATTACCGTGTCCCATTCGCTCTCCTTGGTACCGTTCAGCAGCAGTGTAATAGTATCGTAGCCTTCACCGTAAAGCGGCGGGAAAAGGAAAATCAGAACACTCAACATCGCTCCTCCTATCACAAACTTCACGTACGGGTTGGGATAACGGCGAAAGATATTCTCTATCCAGTTCATTGCACGGGTAAAATACCATGCCACCAATCCGCAGAAGATACCCAGCCCGATGGCATAAGGAATACGCTCCAGCGAAAAAGGATAATCCAGATGAAACTGGAACATCGCCTCCGTACCCGTCAACAGGTAAGACACCGAAGCAGCTGTCACGCTAGTGATAAGCAACGGAAGCAAGGATGCCATTGTCAAGTCAATCATCAGCACTTCCAGCGTAAACACCAGCCCCGCAATGGGTGCCTTGAAGATACCAGATACTGCCCCGGCTGCCCCGCATCCCACCAGAAGCATTAACGTCTTATGGTCCAGGCGAAACAGGCTTCCCAAGTTAGAACCGATAGCCGAACCAGTCAGCACAATCGGCGCCTCGGCTCCCACTGAACCACCGAAGCCGATGGTTATTGCCGAAGCACACACTGACGACCACATATTATGCCGCTTGATGTGACTCTGCTTCCGCGAGATAGCATACAAGATTTTTGTCACCCCATGACTGATGTCATCACGCACTACCTTACGGATAAACAATCCTGTAATAAAAATACCGACCACCGGATATACCAAGTACAGCCAGTTGGCACCCATCGGGTCGAAACGGTCAGTCAGGAACTCTTTGATATATTCTACCAGAAACTTCAACACGTAAGCTGCCAGTGCCGTAAACACACCTACCAGCAAGCTCAGTATCAGAATGAACTGTTTGTCTTTAATGTGCTTCTCGCGCCACTTGATGAAACGCTGAAGCACATCCCATTTCTCTTCAGAAGTCCTCATTATTTTCAGTTATTTAATTCACCCGGAAGAAACACGGATACATGCAGATTTTCATGAATTATCATTCCATAAATAAAAAATCGCTTCATCGTGTTAACCCCCGTTTCTTTCCTCGCATGGAGTTCATTTCATTCACGGATAATCTTCACTTCGCCCCCTCTACCCAACTTAATGATGCTGGATGGTTTGGGATGACCGGTTTCTTCCCGACGATAGTTTACCACATAATCCACAGCCTGCTTGATTTCCTCACTTATTTCGCTGAATACTGCCGGTGACGGCTGCCCGCTGATATTTGCCGAAGTGGAAACGATAGCCTTGCGGAAACGAAAACAAAGTTCTTTCGAAAAAGCCTCATTGGTCACACGGATACCTACACTCCCGTCTTCGGCAAGCAGGTTAGGTGCCAAATTTCTCGCGCCATCGTAAATGATGGTCAAGGGTTTGGTGGTCATCTCTATCAGATCCCATGCTACAGGAGGAACCTCACGTACATAAAAGTCGACCTTCACCGGACTATCCACCAGCACAAGCATCGCCTTACTGTCTGCCCTCCGCTTGATTTCATACACCCGTTTCACTGCTTCCTCGTTGGTAGCATCACACCCGATGCCCCATACCGTATCAGTGGGATAGAGAATCACTCCTCCTTTATACATCACTTCACATGCTTTCCTGATTTCTTCTTTCATCATATCATACCTATTTATATAAGGAATACAGAAGCGTCGAGACACAAAAACACAAAAAAATCTTCAAGAAAACGCTTTGCGCCTCCGCGTCCTTGTGTTCCAAAAACCACAAGTCGCACAAAAGTACAAAACTTTCATTAAATTTGCACGAAGAAAGCCTTACTTTATGACAACCGAACGAAAAATCATCCATATTGACATGGATGCCTTCTATGCATCTATCGAGCAACGCGACCATCCCGAGTTGAAAGGAAAACCCGTTGCCGTAGGCCACGCCGACAAACGCGGCGTAGTGGCTGCTGCCAGCTACGAAGCCCGCAAGTACGGTGTACGTTCTGCCATGTCGTCGGTCAAAGCGCGTAAACTCTGCCCTCATCTTCATTTCATCGAAGGCAGAATGGACGTGTACAAAGAAGTATCAGCACAGATACACGAAATCTTCCACCGCTACACCGACCTCATCGAACCCATCTCGCTGGACGAAGCCTTTCTCGATGTGACCGAGAATAAGAAAGGCATGGAACTGGCGGTAGATATAGCCCGTGAAATCAAACGAAGCATCCGCGATGAACTGCACCTCATAGCTTCGGCAGGTATATCCTACAACAAATTCCTCGCCAAAGTAGCTTCCGACCTCCGCAAGCCTGACGGCTTATGCACCATCCATCCGGCACAGGCACAAGACTTTATCGATCACTTACCTATTGAGGCTTTTTGGGGTGTAGGCCCCGTCACGGCACAAAAAATGCATATTCTAGGTATCTATAACGGACGGACATTGCGCGAATGTTCGCTGGAAATGCTTGTGCGCCAATTCGGTAAAGCTGGACAGATTTACTACGATTTCGCCCGCGGTATTGACAACCGGCCTGTAGAACCAACCCGTATCCGTAAATCCATCGGGTGCGAGCATACCCTGGAAAAAGACATATCTGTACGTTCTGCGGTCATCATCGAATTATACCACGTGGCCTGCGAACTGTGCGAACGCTTAGAACGGAAAAACTTCCAAGGCTCTACCCTGACCCTTAAGGTGAAATTCCATGATTTCACCCAAATCACCCGTAGCTTGAGTACAGACAAACCGCTCCGCACCCTGAAAGAAATCCTGCCTCTCGCCAAGCAATTACTGAATGGAGTAGATTACGAAACTCACCCTGTGCGCCTGCTGGGACTTTCCGTATCCAATCCCAAAGAAAATTCGTTTACCTCTCGCAACAGCGAGAAAAAAGAATGGAGTCAACTCCGGCTAAACTTTGACGAATAAGTATTAACAGACAACTATAATGCAATAATACGGCTTTCCGAAGTAAATTCTAATGCAGAAAGATTGAAAGAAGTAAGCCAATAGGCACGGCAAGACAAAGAACTGACAGGCAAGCATGCCACTTCCTGATTCAGCCGATGAAAAAAAACAGAAAACGGCTCGCTACCTTTTCTTTCTATAAAAAAAGGAGACACGAAAATCATGCCAGGCAACCATTCTGTATGACTGATTTCCTCTGCCAACGGATATATCCGGACAACATTCCCAGCTTCATCCAATTTAAGCACCGGAAAAGACAGCCAATCCCCTGTATTCACTTGGTAAACACGATGCGTAGCCACACGTCTCATTTTCTGTTCTCTATTTTCCTGACAGGTTGTATTTGACTACGGCCTACCACTCTTTCTTTCCGCTCCAGCCTTGATGTATCTCTGACTGCAACAGTATCCGGCACAGAAACAGCTTCTTTCTCTTTTACGTGATAACGGGTCAAATGGATATCATTTACCAATAACGATGTTCCCGTAGACTCTTCATCCATAAAATAAACAAAACCACTGATGCTTTGAATGGCAAAAGCCGAATCGGGACGCAGATACAAACGCTGCATCCCCGAATGTGTAACCATGCGGGTCAAGCCTTGCACACTGTCGTTATCGAAATAAAAATTAAGTGCCATGACAGCCTTGCCCGATTGTTTCGCCGAAGAAGGGATAAAGTGGAAATCAGCCTTCAGCTCCATGGCATCATAAGGCTTGAATGTCGTATCCGTCTTCAAATCAAAAACCACCTTGTTGGTCAACGGAGAAGCAGAGAGCCAATACAACGGACGGTCTTGCCATACATCTACCGTATCGCCCGACATCGAGACATCAATCTGATTGTCCCGCTTTGCCACTACTTCCTTCATCTGCTTTTCCTCTTTCTCCAACCGTTCCTGCAAGCTGCGGTAAATTGTTGCCAGTTTCTCTGCATGACGGGTATACCATACCATCGACGAGTCAAACTCGGCCTCGGTCACCTGATGCTTTTGGAAAACATAATCCAAATAAGCGTCTTTCTTGTACGATTCGGCATACGGCAACGAGGTGCTCATGGTAGAAGCCAGATGATAATCATACAGCAGGCTCTCCATGGCATCCGGCTGGATAATGTCATCGGGAATCTTCTTCCCGCAACTTGCCAGCAAGCCTAAAGCCAATACTACATACAATCCAGTCGTTGTTCTCATGATTGTTTTTCTTCCTTGGTATTCTCCATTTTCTGAAACTCTTGTCCCAATGTCCGACTATAAAACAAAAATGCTGCAATCACTCCACAACTGATTGAAGCGTCTGCAAAATTAAAAATGGGGCTGAAGAAAATAAAGCAGTCACCGCCACAGAAAGGCATCCAGTCGGGCCAATAAGTATCAATAATAGGGAAATAGAACATATCCACCACCTTGCCATGCAGCCAAGAGCCATATCCTTCACCTACCGGCACCCAATGGGCCAGTGTATAAGAAGTACTCTCGCTGAAAATTTCACCATAGCACACACAATCAATGATGTTGCCTATGGCTCCAGCCAGCATACAAGCCAAACAAACGATATACCCTGTTTTCAACTTTTCTGCCCGATGCGTAGCCTTATACAAATACCACGTAATGAATATGACTGCCACAATACGGAACATCGTAAGAAGTAGCTTCGGTAGGATTTCCATTCCAAAAGCCATTCCTTTATTTTCCACAAAAACAAGATAAAACCAATCTGTAATATGAATGCTTTCGTGTAAGTACATTCCTGTCTTCACACAAATCTTGATTACCTGGTCTATTACCAATACCACGAAAACTATCAAAGCCGCCAGACGCCCTTGCGTCAGAATCTTCTTCATCTATCCACTTTATTATAGGTGACAAGCTAACGAGTTGACAAGTTGGCAAGGTTCTTTCGGACATTTTATCTTTCTATCTTAAAGTCCTGTCACCTTGTCAACCGATACCTTGCCGACTCAATCATTTATTTTACTCCGTGCTGCTTTGCCTCAATGCTCAGCGTGGCATGAGGCACGGCACGCAACCTTTCTTTCGGAATCAGTTTCCCCGTCTCGCGGCAAATGCCGTACGTCTTGTTCTCAATACGTACCAATGCGGCACGCAAGTTCTGGATGAACTTCAGCTGACGGGCTGCCAGGCGGGTTGTCTCTTCTTTCGACAACGTGTTGGCACCTTCCTCCAATACTTTATAAGTAGGGGAAGTATCGTCCGTATCGTTGCCGTCCGTATTCATGATACTGCTTTTCAATTTTTCATAGTCGCGCTCGGCGAGCTGAAGTTTCTCCATGATAATAGCGCGGAATTCTTCGAGTTCTGCGTCAGAGTATCTTGTCTTTTCAGCCATAAAATAATAATTTTAAAGTTAATAATTAGAGTTTCGACACTTTCACATACAACGTGAAATCATCAAAGTTCAGTTCAACACCACCCGGCACCTCATCAGACAGTTCCAATGAGTTTGCCAGCACTTGGTTGCAAATATACGTATTATATTCTTTTACCGCATCATCTGTATTCGGATTTTTTGACAATACCAAATGAATCTTGTCGGTTATCTCAAAACCACTGTTCTTACGGATATTCTGAATGCGGTTCACCAGTTCACGTGCTATACCTTCCCGGCGCAAGGATTCAGTGATGGTCACCTCAAGTGCTACCGTCAGCTTGCCTTCGTTAGCAACCAGCCAACCGGGGATATCTTCGCTGTAGATTTCCACATCCGATGCTTCTATTACCGCTTCTCCATCTGCAAGCTGAAGCGCATATTTCCCGTTCCGTTCCAGTTCGGCAATGGCTTCCTGCGACAATTCTGCCACAGCTGCTGCTACGGCTTTCATCTGCTTACCGAACTTCGGCCCCAGCTTCTTGAAGTCACATTTCACCTTCTTCACCAGCACACCGGCTTCTTCTACAAACTGAAGCTCTTTCACATTCACCTCACTTAAAATCAAATCCTTCACTGCCTCGATGTGACGTTTCTGTTCCTCATCCACTACGGGAACCATGATGCATTGAAGCGGCTGGCGCACCTTGATATTCACCTTGCGGCGCAAAGCCAGTACCATCGAAGTCACATCCTGCGCCATCTGCATACGCGCTTCCAGTTCCTTGTCTATCAGGCTTTCATCCGCTACGGGGAAGTTTGCCAAGTGTACCGATACCACATGGTCACGCTCCGTCACCTTTATCAGGTCGATATACAGGCGGTCGGCATAGAACGGTGCAATCGGAGCCATCAGTTTCGCCACCGTTTCCAGACAAGTGTATAAGGTCTGGTAAGCCGACAATTTGTCTTGCGACATCGCGCTTCCCCAGAAACGTTTCCGGTTCAGGCGCACATACCAGTTACTCAGGTTATCGTTTACGAAATCCGTTATCAAGCGTCCTGCCTTTGTAGGCTCGTAATCATTGAAGCAAGCATCTACATCTTTTATCAACGAATTGAGCAAAGACAGAATCCAGCGGTCGATTTCCGGACGTTCTGATACCGGCACTTCTTTCTCGGCATAGGTAAAGCCGTCTACATTGGCATAAAGAGCAAAGAACGAATAGGTATTATATAAGGTGCCGAAGAACTTGCGGCGCACTTCGTCCACTCCGTCCGTATCAAACTTCAGGTTATCCCACGGAGCCGAGTTCGTAATCATGTACCAGCGCAAGGGGTCGGAACCGAACTTCTCGATGGTGCTGAACGGGTCTACCGCATTGCCCAAACGCTTCGACATCTTGTTTCCGTTCTTATCCAACACCAATCCGTTGGAAATGACATTCTTGTAAGCCACGCTATCGAATACCATCGTAGCTATCGCATGGAGGGTAAAGAACCAGCCGCGGGTCTGGTCTACACCTTCGGCGATGAAATCTGCCGGATAATATGAACGGCTATCCACCAGTTCCTTGTTCTCGAACGGATAGTGCAATTGCGCGTAAGGCATCGAACCCGAATCAAACCATACGTCTATTAGGTCCGCCTCGCGCTTCATCGGTTTGCCCGCAGGCGAAACCAAGATGATATCGTCCACATACGGACGGTGCAAGTCTATCTTGTCGTAATTCTCTTTCGTATATTTGCCCGGCACGAAGCCCAGTTTCTTGTACGGATTCTCCGCCATGAAACCAGCCTCAACCGCTTTCTCGATTTCATTATACAATTCTTCTACCGAACCGATGCAGATTTCGGCACCGTCTTCGTCGCGCCAGATAGGAAGCGGAGTCCCCCAATAGCGCGAACGGCTCAGGTTCCAGTCGTTCAGGTTCTCCAGCCACTTGCCGAAGCGTCCCGAACCGGTCGATTCCGGTTTCCAGTTGATGGTCTTGTTCAGTTCAATCATCCGGTCCTTGCAAGCCGTAGAGCGGATAAACCAGCTGTCCAGCGGATAGTAAAGCACCGGCTTGTCGGTACGCCAGCAGTGCGGATAGTTGTGTACGTGCTTTTCCATCTTGAACGCCTGGTTTGCCTGCTTCATCTTCATGCAGATATATACATCGAGCGATTCAGCCGCTTGCGCCGCCTTCTCATCATACTTGCCATCAACGGTGAACTGTGGGTCGTAAGCGTTCTTCACCCATCTGCCCTGATACTCTTTATAGGTATCCACGTCTACACATTCGGCTACGAACTTCTCGTCCAGCTCGTCCAGCAGGTAGAACTTACCGGTCAGGTCCACCATGGGGCGTGTCTCGCCTTTCTTGTTAATCATAAAGAGCGAAGGGATGCCTGCGGCTTTTGCCACGAAAGCATCGTCGGCACCGAACGTAGGAGCGATATGTACGATACCCGTACCGTCTTCTACGGTCACATAGTCACCCGCAATGACACGGAAAGCTTTTGCAGAAGCGTCATGCCAGTTTCCGTCTTCGTCCAGCTCTACCGGCTTCACCCATGGGAAGAGTTGCTCGTATTCCATGCCTACCAAGTCCGGTCCCTTGTATTCGCCTACCACCTTAAACGGTACCAGCTTGTCGCCCGGCTTGTAGTCTTCCAGCGCCATGCCTTCCGCCTTCTTGTTGAAGTGTGTATAAAGCAAAGCCTTTGCCAGAACTACCGTAATCTTCTCGCCGGTATAAGGATTGTAAGTCTGTACGGCTACATAATCTATCTTCGGACCTACGCAAAGCGCGGTATTCGAAGGCAAGGTCCACGGAGTGGTGGTCCATGCCAGGAAGTAAGGAGTTCCCCACTCCGCCATTTCGGGTTTCGGGTTCTTTATTTTGAACTGCCCTACCACAGTCAGGTCTTTTACGTCCCGATAACATCCCGGCTGGTTCAGCTCGTGCGAGCTAAGCCCCGTACCTGCCGCAGGCGAATAGGGCTGGATGGTATATCCTTTGTAGAGCAAGCCTTTCTTATAAAGTTGTTGCAAGAGCCACCACAAGGTTTCGATGTAGCGGTTGTCATACGTAATATACGGATTATCCAAGTCCACCCAATAGCCCATCTTGTGGGTCAGGTCGGTCCATTCCTTCGTGAACTTCATTACGTCCGTACGGCAATGCTGATTGTATTCAGCCACTGATATGGTCTTGCCTATGTCTTCCTTCGTAATGCCCAACGCTTTCTCTACACCCAGTTCCACCGGAAGCCCGTGCGTATCCCAGCCTGCTTTACGCTTCACCTGAAAGCCTTTCATCGTCTTGTAACGGCAGAAAGTGTCCTTAATCGTACGCGCCATCACGTGGTGGATGCCCGGCATACCGTTTGCCGAGGGAGGTCCTTCGTAAAACACAAAAGAAGGATGCCCTTCACGTTCCGTCATACTGCGGGAGAACACATCGTTCTCGTCCCATTTCTTCAGCACTTCCTTGTTGATGTCAGAAAGGTTCAGTTGTGAATATTCAGTAAATTTCTTACTCATATAGAATGCATTTATCTTTTTCGTTTTTTCTTCGGAAATACCCTTCCCGAATTTAGGCTGCAAATTTATAAGAAAAAAGAATATCCGGAAAACTTTTCAGCTAATATTCACATAAACAAGCGTTGGCAGAGTCAACCAGCGAGTGCAACATTACGAAATATTTTTGAAAAAGACCTCAGCCGGAGTCAAGAAATTGAGTTTTTCTCTCGGTCTGGCATTAATTTTCTTCCTG
>NZ_NFJG01000115.1:0-14519 GCF_002159755.1 Bacteroides sp. An269 | reverse complement strand
ATGATATTTAGTAATATAGTCAATCTATAATAAGTTGGTTATTACCAATATATTGTGTTTTTATGAGATTTCCCGATTGTGTAAGTTAAAGTCCCGTACGCACCGCAACTCGAAAAAGTAAAATTAGGAAAAGCTCTGATTCCCAACGGAATTAGGGCTTTTTTATTGGTTTTCGGGCGGCAAAAAATAGCGTTTTGAAGAAGTTATGAGGGGCAAATTCAGGGTCCTTTTTAGGGTCACTGAAAAAAGCACCTGAAATGTATTATACTTCGCTGATTTTCATATTCTTGTATAGGATTTACCTGTTCCCTATTTTGCTAATTTTGTAACGTAAAAAACAAGGTGAAATGAAACAGGATTCAATGAAGATTTTGTTCTTCATCCGCAAGAGCAGGCTGAAGAAAAACGGCGAGGCTCCGGTGTTCCTCCGGATAACCATCAACGGACAACAGGATGAGATACGCATCCAACGCTCTGTCCCAATCAATCTGTGGAATAACCTGAAGGGATGCAGCAAAGGGAAGGATCGTGTGTCTTTGGAACTGAACAGCTACATAGAGGCTCTGAAAGTACGGCTGTACCAAATCCATAAGGAACTGCTCTGCCGGGATGCGCTGATCACTCCCAAAAACATGCTGGTCAAGCTGTTCTCCAAGGAGGAACGGCATTTGGTTGTGGAAACAATGAAAAAGTGTATTGATGACTGGCGCTCTCTTATCGGGCAGGAATACCAGCCGTCTACTATCTCCCGCTATGACAACTGCTATGAATCGCTGAAAACAGTGGTAAAGGAATTCTATAAGAAGGAGGACATCACGTTCTACGAACTGAACGGGGAATTCATCGACACATTTGAAATGCACCTGCGGACAGAGAGGAAACTCTCGCAGAATACGCTCACCAAATACATGAGCTGCTTCCGCAAGGTGTTGGGCATAGCCAGGGATAACGGCTGGCTGAACTTTGATCCGCTGGTGGGCAAACGGAAACGGCTGTTCAAGAAAGAGGAGACATGCCCGACTTTCCTCACACTGGACGAACTGCAACGAATCATGGAGAAGGAGTTTTCAACAGCACGGCTGAACCATGTGAAGGACTTCTTCCTGTTCTGCTGCTATACCGGGCTCTCGTACATAGACGTGAGCACGCTGCGCCCCATACATCTGTACCGAGACAATAACGGGAAGCTGTGGATACACAAGTCGAGGGTGAAAATCACGACGAACAAGGAAACCTGCACGAGTAATGTGCCGTTGCTACCGCCCGCCATCGCTATTCTGGAGAAATACAAGGGGTGGAATGAAAAGGATCCGGACGCGCCTTGTCTGCCCATTCCGTCGAATCAGAAGATGAACGAATATTTGAAGGAAATAGCTACCTTGTGCGATATAAAGAAACGCCTGACCGTCCATGTGAGCCGGCACACCTTCGCGACCACGGTGACGCTTGCTAACCACGTGGCCATCCAAAACGTGTCGAAAATGCTGGGACATTCGTCCACACGCATGACTCAGCATTACGCGCGGGTGCTTGACAACAGCATCATGGAGGACATGAAAGGAGTGGCTGGAATATTCCGCTAAATGTTTCATGAAGTCTGAAATGCTTCTCAACCGGCTGGTCTTATAACAAAACCAGGAAGGATTGTTTCTCATAACGACAATCCTTTCTGTTTTTTTTCTCTCTACCTGAAAGCTTCCCGCCTATTCTCTACAAGCAATTTCTCTATGTCTGCTTCCCGATACAGAATTTTACCGCCTATTTGATAAAACGGGATTTTTCCTGTATTACGATATTCCTGTAACGTGCGTTTTGTCAATTTCAAGTGCTGTGCAAGTTCGGTGTCAGTCAGAAAACTTTCTCCATTCAATATCGGTCGCGTATTGGTTTCCAGCATGTCGAGTAAAGCAGATAAATGCTTCATGTCCTGGAAAAACGCGATAGCCTGCGGATCGTCACGCATTATAACTTTACTCATCTTTCGGACTCCTTTCTCGATTTACGTCTATAGCCTGTCATTCCTAATAATCTCATAACATCCTGCTCCTGATAATAGGTCCTGCGGTCAATCTGGGTGTAAGACAAAGTACCGTTGCTACGCAAAGATTGCAAGGTTCGTGGCGAGATATGCAATATGGCGCATACTTCCTGATTGTCCAGCCATTTGTCCAGTCGCTTGGGCAAATGCCTTTGAGACAATGTTTCCACTTTCTTCTTGAGCAATTCCAAAGCCATGCGCATATCTTCAAATGTTTTAGCCTCTATACATACAAATTCCATACATCTCATTTTTAGGTTGGACAAATATAGCATTTGTAACCGTATTGTCAAAATGCATGTCGGCAACTGACTGCCAATGGCATCAAATGTCATAATAAATTCACTCAATTGAAATTTTACAAGCGACTACAAAGCTCCCTTTTAAGCGTATGCTCGCCTGCGTGAATCTAAATATTCACTAAAAACATCTATCCCAAGCGGGGAGTTTATCAAATAATCCCTATTTTAGTCCGGCGTAATATCTAATCTTACCCAAAGGCATGAATGATTTTATCCTGACCCTATTGATAAACGGAGGCGTAGTCTTATGTATCATAGGACTATGGGCTTATGCCAGATACTGGCGGCGAAAGGCGGCAAAGGCATTCCTCCAGCATGCTGTGGCTTGCTACAAGAAAGAAGACAGGGAAGAATTAGCCAGACAAGCCATAATGGCCGGGAGCAGACATGCCGGTTTGTTGTATGCACTGACGTGCCCGGAACGGTTTGACATCGTACGGCCGATGCGGGCTTTCCGTTTCGGGAAAATACGTTGCGTGTGTGCCGGCTATTATTTTCCCCAACGCTATGAAAGCTGGCTGAGGGATGATCAGGCAGATTTTGTACAGGATGTGTATGCCTTTAAGGACGGGGAAGAACCATGTGAAGACTATTTCTCACAAGCATTTGAAATTCTTTCTGTCAATGAGAATGTGACAGCGGTATTCATGCCCTGCAGTACCTCTGAACGGTATTACAGACGTTTCGCAAAAATAGCCCGCTATTTGGAACGGCATGGCTATGCTATGTCCGGACTTCATCTGATAGGAATCATTAGGAACCGGGAAAGCAAGCACACTGCCGCCCAACGGTCGAGCGTTGATACGTCGAACTACTCCATGTCGCTGGCATTGCAAGGAAAAAAGGTGGTAATTGTAGATGACCTTCTCACTACGGGAAGCAGCCTGACCGGATTTGCCCGGAATTTGGAACGAATTGGCGCGGAAGTGATCGGAGCGGTATTTCTTGCCCGTACATTTCAGGTCCCGTCATGGACGAAGGTTCGCTGGACGGTATGGAAAAGACATGTTTTGCCTCAGTGGATAAAGGCATAACGGATTATTTTGCCAACTGAGGGTAAATAACGTGAGTTCGATATAATTCAAAACATAGTAAGTTGCCCGTCCTTGACAAAACACAGGTCAATGGCGGGTTTCATTTCAAAGAAACAGTATGCCGCTATGGCAGATAGTGAATTGGCAATGAAGTTATTGAAGGAACGGTGTCTGGAGTGTTCAATCTGTGCGATATTCTTCAACTCATCATTGACCGTTTCTATCAAAGCTCGCTTTCTCAGCAGGATTTTGTCCGCTACGCTCATCAGGGAATTTTTCATATTGTTCTTCACTTTGGTTATCAGCTGTATGCCGCTCGTGAAAAGATTCTCGAACAGTGCCTGACCGATGTACCCTTTGTCCGCACAGAGCTTTCCCTTTATATTTTTTAGGAACCTGGTTTGTTTCAACGGCTCACGGTCATCCACATTTCCGGGCGTGAACATAAAGTTAAGGATTTCCCCTTTGTCGTTGATAATCAAATGCAGTTTGAAGCCAAAGAACCATTCCATGGAGCATTTCCCACGTTCTGCAAGTCCCTCAAAAGTCTTGTGAATCAATATGCGTTGATTAAGACATACACGCAACGGGGTGGAATCAACAAAACTGATACCGGTATAAGTACCCAGCAAGACTTCCTTGATGAAAACAGTCAGCTGTAACAGGACTTCCTTCTCCAGTTCCACAAAACGGTTGTAGGACACACGTCTGGGGAAGAGGTGACTCAAGTGCTTGCAGACATATTCCTTGTAATAATGCTTGAAACATCGGAAACCTCCCGAGTGGAACAGAATGAGGATGACCATGATTTCCGTATCGCTCATTCGGTTCGGCTTGTTCCGGTGCTTATGATTCTTGTCTTCAACCATGTATTTTTCCTGCACTTTGGCAAATTCTTTGCAAAAATCATCCGCCATGCAATAAATTTCCGTAAATTTAGCCTCTGAGAACATAGTGGTAATCGTTTAAATGTTATAATTTAATACTTTTATCGCTATGTTCCTAATTTTCAAATGAATAATTTTATTCCTTATATCGAACTCACGTTAAATAATTGAATCTACGGCCTAAAGAATTGCACAGGTATCATTGAAGTGATGAAAAATTTATGTCAGAGTTC
The DNA here is from genome assembly GCF_002159755.1 of Bacteroides sp. An269. NCBI lineage: Bacteria > Pseudomonadati > Bacteroidota > Bacteroidia > Bacteroidales > Bacteroidaceae > Bacteroides > Bacteroides sp. An269. Next base: position 10,025 of record NZ_NFJG01000115.1, on the reverse strand, counting down.
AAACTTTGTATGGCAATAATTTAACATGAGTTCCACATAATTCAAAACATTGTAAGCTGCCCGTCCTTGACAAAATCCAGGTCAATGGCGGGTTTCTTTTCAAAGAAGCAGTATGCAGCTATGGCGGAGAGCGAATTAGCAATGAAATTATTGAAGGAACGGTGTCTGGAGGGTTCTATCTGTGCGATGTTCTTCAACTCATCATTGACTGTTTCTATCAAAGCCCGTTTTCTCAACAGAATTTTGTCCGCTACGCTCATTAGGGAATTCTTCATGTTGTTCTTCACTTTAGTTATCAGCTGTATACCATTAAGGAAGAGATTCTCGAATAAGGCTTGTTCGATATATTCCTTGTCCGCACATAATTTTCCTTTGATGTTCTCTAGAAACTTACCCTGTTTCAATGGCTCACGGTCATCCACATTGCTCGGAGTGAACATGAAATTGAGAATCTCACCCTTGCCATTGATTATCAGATGCAACTTGAATCCGAAAAACCAACCCATGGAACATTTTCCATGTTCGGCAAGCCCTTCAAAGGTCTTATGAATCAAGATTCTTTGGTTGCGACATACACGTAAAGGAGTAGAGTCAACAAAACTGATACCTGTGCAAGTTCCCAGCAATACCTCCTTGATGAAAACGGTCAGCTGCAACAGGACTTCCTTCTCCAGTTCCACAAAACGGTTATAAGACACACGTCTGGGAAAGAGGTACGCCAGATGCTTGCAGACATATTCTTTGTAATAATGCTTGAAACATCTGAAACCTCCCGAATGGAACAGAATCAGAATGACTATGATTTCCATATCGTTCATTCGGTTTAACTTGTTCCGATGCTTATGATTCCTGTCTTTAACCATGTATTTTTCCTGTACTTTGGCAAATTCTTTGCAAAAGTCATCCGCCATACAATAAATTTCCGTAACTTTATCCTCTAAGAACATAGTGGTAATCGTTTAAATGTTATAATTAGTCACTATAAATTTAATACTCTTATCACTATGTTCCTAATTTTCAAAGAAATAATTTTATTTCTTATATCGAACTCATGTTATTTTAGATAAATGCTTATCTTTGCATTAGAAAACATATTGTGTGTAAATAAAGTCTTCATAGTCCTGTTGATTTTTATGTATTAATAGGAAGATTTGACTAAGTTTATTTGAAACAAAATGAAGAATAATAAATGCGCTTTAGGTTTAAAGAAACTATTTGTTTTAAATATCCTGATGCTTGAAGAATTGATGTTACTCAAAAATTAATATTAGAGTATTGATAATTAATCATGAGAAAGATTTTTAGTAATAAAATATATCATAGTAACATAGACCAAGGATCTATTATTAATAATTGTATAGCAGAAGATTATCCACATAGTGCTGTATGGGGGTGTATAATTACTCCTCGTTGTGATTTAGCGCACCAAGGAAAAGTTTCAACAGTTCATTATTTACCAATTATCAATATAGAAGATTGGATAAGAAATGAAGCATATAATATACTAAAAAAGCAATGGGCGAATGCCCTGGAGAAGAAATTGAACACTATATTAAAAGATGCCGGAAGTGGCGATTGCTTTTTAAATAAGAACCTTCCTTCCGAAGATATATTAACTGTTGCAAGGACATTAATAAAAAAGAAGGCTGTTCTTAAGTCTTTTGAAACAGATTTTAGTATATATCTAAAGCAAACAGATAATGATTTTAAACAGTCATTAACTCAAAAGCAACAACAAGGAAATTTGAAAAATCTCATAAAAGATCTTGTCAAAGGAAATAATCATGCTTTTTATTTCATTGAAAGCTGGGATAATCCAACTGAATCTCTTCCTTATAAAGTAATTTTATTAAGAGACATTCGGAGGTTAAGATTAAAAATTGCGCTTAAGTTCGCATCTGGATTTCTTGAAGAAGATATTAGCCAAGAAGATATTATATATAATGATTTGGCTACATCAGGTGATTGTAGTAATTTATATTGTATTATTGAACAGATCAAATCTCCATTTATAGAACATATTTTACAGGCGTTTTCCTATAATTTTTGTAGAATAGGAGTTGAAGATATAAACAATATTGAAAATGTTGCAGATAATATAGTAAACCAATCTTTAAAAATATTATTGTCATGAATTATATATATATAACATATGATGCAATAACAGAATTTGCTTCTGATCGCTTTTTTCAAAGTGCAGAATACAGCGAAAGCATTATGCTGTGTAATATTCTGCGAGGAAAAGAGGAAAAATGGCAACATAATAAAATTGCATTTAAGCTAGTTAAGAATGGCTGCTTTTTCTACACAGAAAAGCTGAATAAGAAACGTGGAATAATTTTTGATTTATCAACCTTTGAAGGATTCTTAAAAAATGAAAACGAACGTATTATTACAATCTTTCAAAAGACGATAAAATACGCTGTCAGATATTTTGAAAAATTGCCAACAACAACTTGCGAAAAGCTTCTCCCAGGATCTACTACCATTGTTTATCCTTTTCCTTTTACTGCAACTAAAGATGTAGATAAAGTTTTAATAGATAGAAATTCCTCGAAACAAGATAGGAAGGACCGAAATATTCTTACTGTATTTTTCTTTGGAAATAACGATAAAGCAAAAGTTTCTTTTACTAATTTAAATAAGGCTATTGAAGAGTTGGTAAATATAAGATATAATGAAGACTTAGTAAATGGAACCAAAGAAAAGAGACAAACAGCTTTACTTGTAACAGATTTAAATACTTTAAATATATCAATTGATTCTAAAATAGGATACGAGAACTGGCAGTATTATTTAACAGAAAATCAAAAACAATTTGTAACATCATTAATTAAAGGTCCTGAAAGATTGGAGGGTGCAGCTGGTACAGGAAAGACATTGTCAATGATATTAAAATGTATATATATATTAAAAAGTAAGATTGATAAATTAGAAGAATATCATATTATATTTATAACTCATTCTTTAGCAACTAAAGAAAGAATTATAGATATCTTCCAGAATAATTGGTCGGAATTTGAAAACTATCAAGAAAAGAATGGTTCACGCCCTATTGTCTCTATATTTATAACAACATTACAAGAATGGAGTGCGAACCATTTGGGTACTAATAGTATAGCTGAAAATGAATATCTTGACAAAGATGCAAGCTATTCTAAAGCTATTCAAATATTATATATTGAGCAATCTTATGATTTTGTTATGAAAAATCATTGGAATGCATATAGCCTAATTTGTTCCAATGAATTTTCGTCTTTTTTTAATAATACTCCTAAAGAGAATTTATTAGAAATGCTACAACAAGAAATAGCGGTAATGATAAAAGGACGTGCAGGAGGAAATTTTGATAAATATAAGATGTTAAATCGTCCCCAATACTCAATTCCAATAAAAAATGATGCTGATAAAAGTTTTATGTTTGTAATCTTTAATAATTATCAGCATTCATTGGAAATGGTGGGACAGTATGATAGCGATGACATTACACTTTCTGCATTAGGACAAATAAATACTCCTATTTGGAGTAGAAGGAGAAGTAGAGAAGGATATGACGCTTGTTTTATTGATGAAACACACTTGTTTAATATTAACGAATTATCTATTTTTCATTATATAAACAAACCGGAAGAACAAAATAATATTATTTTTGCAATAGATAAGTCTCAAGCTATAGGAGATTGGGGAATTACGAATAAATCATTAGAAAATTTATTCAATATATCTTTAAATAAAACTGAAGAGCATAAATTTAAAACTGTATTTAGGAGTTCTCCTGATATTGTTAATTTGGCATTTAATATACTTTCATCAGGTGCTACATTATTTACTAATTTTGAGAATCCATTAGATTATTCTTTCTTTAATTTTACCAAAGAAGATGATAGGAAATGCAAAAAGCCAGTTTACATCATGCATAAAGATGATGATACTATTATTAAAAATGCGTTTGATTGGGCAGATAACTATAGCAAAGAGATGAATTGTTTAAAATCCAATATATTAATTATTGCAACAACTGATATTTTATTGAAAGAAATGGAATCCTATGCAAAAAGATGTCATAAACCATTTGAAGTCTTACAGAGTCGTAGCGATTCAAAAACCATAAAGCAAGCTATAGATGGCAACAAATATATACTGAGTGGTATTGATTATGTTGGAGGATTAGAATTTGATGCATTGGTAATTGCTGGCGTTGATAAAGGACGAGTACCACCTAGTAAAGATTCTAATGACGGAGCTTATCATTTTATGAATTATGCATGGCACAATAGGATGTATGTAGCTGTAACAAGAGCAAAATACGCCATATGTATATTGGGAGTACAAAGCAGAGGGGTAAGTCCTATATTGGAAAGCTCTATTTATTATAGAGTACTCGATTATCAAGAATAAATATTTATCTATGATAATCCTTGAAATATGTTACAAAAATATTTAACTATATCAAAGTTTCTTTTTGATAATAATGAGAACGCGTTAAAACTGATGTGCCTATTTCACTAGAATGTAAAAGACTGTGTCAGCAAAGAATAAAATATTAATGTTGCTGACACAGTTTAATTTACATCCTCGTTACTATTAGGTTCATAGTGACAGTCGCTATTGTTGTATATAAAGGTTTAATACCTGTAGTTGGCCGAATGCTTACGTCCTTCAGACGTATATCTTCATTGAAAGCTTTGAACGAGATGTGTTCGATGAACGATATACCGTCTATCTGTATGTTGTTAACCTTTGCACCGAACTCAACGGATTTGGTTTCCTTGCTTCTGACGATGGGACGTACATAATGACGGTCAATGCTGACAATACGGTCACTGACCTTACGACCTTCAAACATGTCCTTTTCCTGTACAAGAACCTTTCTGATGATGGAAAGACGCTTCCGGTAATCCTGCGTATATCGTAGTGCAGCTCCGTACTCTCTATGAATTTCATCCATCTGTATGAGGAGTTTTTCAAGGAGCCTGATCATACGACGCTTGAGCATCCTTGTCCTTGACGCCTTTCTTTTTCTTTTCTTACAGTATGACAGATAGACATCTGCAACATAAGCATATTTGTTGCGTGGACGTCTTATTCCAAGCTCCCTGCAATGCCGGCAGATTTGCCTGTAAAGCCATTCGAGACTTTCCCAAAGAAGCTTCATGTCTGTAGGAAAGTAAGCATTCGATAAACTACAAGTTTTAAACCTTTATATACAACAATAGCGACTGTCACTATGAACCTAATAGTTTCAGCCGCTATTATTTTGTTGAACCTATATGTTGCATATGGCATTAGTTGTCAGATACCCCATGTTGTTTTGTCAATATGCTTTCCGGATGTTTCAGCTTCCACTTGTGTGGAAGCAGATCCAAAAGTATCTCATGAGCTGCATTCTTGTGATAAGGCATTTGGGCGATTACATCATTCAGGTAATTCCTTGGGTTTACATCGTGCGCCTTACAAGTAGCCAATAGGGAACAGATAACAGACATATTAGCTGCTGCTTCGTGATTACCACAGAAAAGAAAATTTTTTCTGCTCAGAGTGATGGGCCGTTGGACATTTTCCGCCAGATTGTTATCCCAGTACAGGCGGCCATCGTCCAGACATCTCATAATATTATCCCATTTGGTATAGGCATATGTTATGGCCTTGCCTGTCAAAGAACTTGGACTGTATTTAATTCCTTCTGCCTCCATCCATACCTTCATTGCCTCCATGATTGGCCTGGACAGTTCCTGACGCGTCTGTCTGCGCTCATCATATGACAGGCCGGCTTCGTCACACTGGCGTTCTATTTTATAGATATGCTGTATCTGAGTCAGTGCATGTTGCGCCATCTCCCTGTTTTCATCCAAAGCCTGCTCAAAATGACGGCGTATATGCACCAGGCAGTTGAGCAGCCGCACGTCGGGGTTGGTCTTGAAGGCTGTTTCATAACCTGCAAAACCGTCACATTGAAGATATCCCTTGAAGTTATATTGATTTGCCAGGGATTCGATGACCGCTCCGGCCCGTGATCCCCCGTCGTAATGGAAGATGACCAGTTTCTCCATGACTGATCTTACCATCCAGAGATATTCCTTGTCGGCTCTGTGTTTTTCTCTGTTAATGACCGGAACTGTAGTTTCATCCGCCTGTACATAGTCACAGGAGAAGACTTCCCATTTGAGTTCTTCATACAGAGGCTTAAGCAGTTCCACGGTTTTCTTGAACCAGCCGTCCAGTGTACTTTCGGTAAGGCCTTTCATTCCAAGATGGCGGTATTGCTGTATCTGACGGTAGAACGGGACATGATATTCATACTTCTGAAGCAATATTTCGGCAAGCAGGCTGGTGTCAGCAATGCACTTGTCGACCGGCATCAGCGGCATGGGAGCTATCTCTACGCCTTTCTGTCCGGCCGGAGGAAGCAGGGTACTATCCTTGAGAGCATATTTGGGACGGATGATCACCTTGACGTAAAGCATTCCCGGCTTGTGTTTGACGACTTTTGTTATCTCTTCGCCTATTCTACGGTATAAAGACAAGTCTACGCCTTTCGGTTCTATTGTATCGGTCTCCAATACGGGCAAGTCCTCTATCATTTTGCGGTTCTGACGATTTCGTTTTACGTCTTCCACCGATTCCTTCTCAATCTTTTCCACAGCCTCGTCCCGCTTTTCTTCCGCCTGCTGCCGGAGTCCGGAAAACTCGTCGGCAAAGAGATCTGGCATATTAGGATCATATACGCGAAGTTTCTCCGATTTACGGCCAAAGAGCTGACGGTTCAGCCATGCGACCTGAGCCGTCAACTCCTTGATACGTTCCTGCAGATTTTTTATCTGTTCGGATTGATTCTTATTAGTAGTAGACAATGAGGCTATAGAGGCATCCAGCCCTTCTATCGTCTTGAGTAAAATTTCTTTTTCTTCCATTGTCTATACTTCTTTTAATGGTGTAAATATACTAATTAACAGTGAATTATGCAACAATATCCAAAGTTTACTCACGCAAAAAACATGTTATACATGGTATTCCTTACGTTCGGCTCTTAACCGCCGGAGCCTCTGTTCCGGGTTTTCCTGTATTCCTTCAACCATCATCACCAGATCGCGCCACTCCATGGGATAGCTGTTTGATTTGGGATCATACTCCGGCAGCTTGAAGCGACCGGCCTCCAGACGTTTTACATACATTACCATACCTCCGTCTTCGGCATGAAGGAGTTTCATTAGTCTGCGGCTGGAACCGATGAAGATGAAGACATCACCGTTCCTCACTTCACTGTTCATTTTCTCATGTACCACTCCGCATAGCGAACTGATACCCTTGCGCATATCTGTCCTGCCCGGACACAGGAAGTAGCGCATCGTGTCGTTCAGGTTAAACATGACCGTCTCGAAGACTTTGGGTAAATATTTCCTTCAGCAAATCTTCAGAACCGCTCCCGAAGTGGGCACGAAGTCCATTGGGAAACAGCAGCGCAACACCATGCGGCAATTGTTCTTCTTGGGAAGACTCCGTAAATGCCTGTTTAAAACTGATAGGAGCCAACTCGTGTTTGATGCTGCTCCTGTCAACGGAACATTTTCTACGCCAGTAGTGATAGGTTGAATAACTTACACCTATCTGTTGAAGGTACGACTTCAACGGCAGCTCGCTTTGTTGCACCTGCAATTCTAATTCTTCAAATTCTTGTCTGTTCATAATAATTGAGGTTTGATTGTATTCACTGCCGCAAAGCTACAACCAAACCTCAAAGTGTAAAAGGTGCATTTCTTCGAATGCTTACGTAGGAAAGCGCATATGGCATAGCAAGTAGCATCTGTCATGCACACGTGAAGGTTCTCAAGATATAGTTTCCAGTGTGTGGCAAGTACCTCCTAAATGGACTCAATGTCAAGATGAGATGCTATCTCATTACGGATTGCGCTGACTATCTTATAGTTGGTTATGGGAAAGACTGGATCTATCATGATTCCGCAGAACATCTGGTAATGTATGTTTCCGTTGAGATGTTCCACCAACCGTCTATCGGAAAATCCAGATATAAGAAGAAACTTATAACTGAATCCTGTTCCCATTTACACAAAATTTTGGACAGTGTCGAAAATCCGGTATAGGACTTCAGCACCATAAGGACAATCTTTGCAGAAGGACTAAAAATGCTCCTGCGTCCCAGAAGCTGCTCAGACAGGCCTGCGGATTCTGCCATACGCTCAAACGGAAACACCGGGTGAAGCTTGCCAAGCTCACTCTCATTAAAACTCTTGCGATATTTTTCCAGAATATCAAATTCTGTAACCCCCAAAGTTGGGTGAATTTCGGAAATATTTTGTGCCTTAGCCATATCTTAATCGGGAAATTCTCCCCCCGTTTTGGCTGTCAAACCTTATTTTCGGGGAAATATCTAAAGATACAAAAATTAGCCAATCGCAACACCTTGTGTATAAATTATTTAGCTAATTTATACTATCTAATGAATATCCTCTGTAAAATAAAGGTTATAAAATATCATTAATAAACAGATGTATCTTTGAACATATTAGAAGATGATATAATTTTATTTATAATATTATTTTGCTCAATTTTCAGCCTTAATGTATTTATTTCATATAAGTCTAAAACTGTATAAATCCCTTCAAACAAAAACTCTAATGCGCATTTATTAGGGTTAGATTGCTTTATTATTAATTTGTAAGGTAAAAATATAGTGTATTCAATGTCTTTCTCTTTTTTAAAAATAGTTGGTCCACATATTTCGTTTGTTAATGATTCTTTTTTTGCAGATATACGGAACATTAATTCATATTCTATTCCATAAGATTGTTCAAATTTAGGACTCATTTCTACTAATTTAGACACTTCTTCAGATAAAAAGCGTTGAAATGATGAACTAAAGGGGAATGAAATCCCCGCTTGTATATAAAGTTGTCCAAAATATATTTTCATACTAATGATTTCCATTTTTAGGTTTGAAACTTTTTTGATTACCTTCTGGCACCTTTCCTGTTTTATCGTAATACGATTGTAATCGTGCCGTTTCTGCATTTTTTGCTTCTAAAGTTGTTGTTATACCTAAATCTTCCACAATAAACCCTTCTACATTGCCTTTGCCATGTATTTTTTCTAATTTTCGTATTTGCTGATGAAGTCTTGTTGGTAAATCTGAAGATTTTGTAATTCGCATCATATCGGCTTTCCCTATTTTATATAATTTATCTTTTATTCTTATTTCATAGATTCCAAAATGGCTAATAGCTGAATTGGAATTCAAGTGTAATCCCCAAATATCAATCCAAATATTTGTATCAAGCACATAACCATATATAGTTGGATTATTCCCTGCTAAACCAATTGGATCTTGTGAAATATAGTTTCCTATACTTGCATCATAGTATCTAAACCTGTTGTAGTACAGTCCTGTTTCTTCATCCGCATACTGTCCTTGGAATCTGAAAGGACAATCGCATTGTAATTTTCCTACAAAGTTAACGACTTTGCCGTAAATATCCAAAGAACATTCCCAGGTCTTGTTTCCCTGCCCGTCGTACATCTGGATAGGAGTACCCATGTAGTCGGACACGATGGAATACTGCTTGCCATCCTGTATCTTTGCCGCAGGTACAAACGTGCCCGCCTCGAACACCCAGGTGGTAATATCTTCTGCTGGTTCTTTGGGAGGGATGTTTCCCTCTTCGTCCGATTGTAAGCCAATGGCTTTGTAACTCCATTCGTGCAGCGGTACGTTGCCGTCCCACACCCAGCGTGTGACCTTTCCGAAATACCGCTTGGCGGTGCGGCGCCCTAATGCGTCGTAGCGGAAGTCCACCGGCCTGCCGTCCGGCCGTATAACTTTCTTCAGCATGCCGTTGGACGCCCATTCGTAAAGCCAGCCCGTGCCCGTAGCCAGGCTGCGGATGCCGCGTTCCTTCTCCATGCGCTTGCGGTCATGGGGCACGGCGTTGTCCTGCAACTCCTTGAACTCGCGGAAAATAAGGTTTCCCTCGTCGTCGTAGTGGTAAAGGCAATCCGGGTCTTCCAGAAGC
>NZ_NFJG01000114.1:0-14520 GCF_002159755.1 Bacteroides sp. An269 | reverse complement strand
GTACCCAGACCCGGGGTCGAACCGGGATGGATTTTACTCCACTGGTGTTTGAGACCAGCGCGTCTACCGATTCCGCCATCTGGGCATTCCGTTGAATTGCGGTGCAAAGGTAAGAAGTATATATTAAAGTTCCAAATATTTATAGGGGTTTTGGAATATTCTAAAATACTTTTAACATCATCTTTCTTCTTATTATTTAATATCTGAGTACAAATAACAAAAGGCTGAATCGGTAAGATTCAACCTTGCTATCTTTTTGCGCTAACAATTACTTAAGCCAATTTAGCAATATGAGCAGCCAGTTTTGACTTTAAGTTAGCAGCTTTGTTCTTATGGATAATGTTGCGTTGAGCTACTTTATCCAAAATCTTTTGTACTTTAGGATACATTGCTACTGCTTCTGCCTTGTCAGTAGTCATACGAAGTTTCTTCACTGCGTTACGCATTGTTTTAGCATAATATCTGTTGTGAAGTCTTCTTTTTTCAGCTTGTCTGATTCTTTTAATAGATGATTTGTGATTTGCCATCTCGACTAATCTTTAAATATTGTTCGTGATTCTGTTTATTATGTAGCCCGTGGGAGAATCGAACTCCCCTTTCAAGAATGAAAATCTTGCGTCCTAACCGATAGACGAACGGGCCATCCTTTGATGCTTTCGAGGAAAGTATCCCTCATTTGCGGATGCAAAGGTAGGAAGATTTTTTATTCCTGCAAAACTTTCTGCAGAAAAAATATACTTTCTCCTTAAAAGTCATATCTTTGCAAGTGTAAAACAGTGAATGGAAGTGAGATCAGTGTCACATTTTGATTCTTTAGTTTTATTTGTAGAGCCATGTTACAGAAATATCAGGGAGTAGTGTTACATACACTGAAGTATAATGACCGTTCAAATATTGCCTGTATTTATACAGGTGAGGGTGGGAGGATGTCCTTCTTGTTCCCAGCGCAACGTTCACGCAAGTCAATGGTAAGGTCGGTGCTGTTCCAGCCCTTGTCGTTGGTAGAGTTCGAAGCCGAGGTGCGTCCTCGTGCCAGTGTACATCCCATTCGTGAGGCGAAGGCATGGATGGTTTTCCAATCCTTGCCTTACGATCCCTATAAGTCTGCTATTGCGCTGTTTCTGGCTGAGTTTCTTTATCGTGCTTTGAAAGAAGAGGGAGCCAGTGCATCATTGTTTTCTTATTTGGTTTATTCGATACAATGGCTTGATGCGTGTGAAAAAAGTTTTGCTAATTTTCACTTAGTCTTTTTGATGCGTTTGTCTCGTTTTCTGGGGTTGTATCCGAATATGGAAGATTATGCCGAAGGTTGCTGTTTTGATTTGTTGAATGCCTGTTTTGTGATGGAGCCACCGTCGCATGGTATGTTTGTCGTTCCTGCTGAGGCTTCGCGCATCTGTAATTTGATGCGTATGAACTATGATACGATGTATTTGTTTGGAATGAATCGTACCCAGCGCAATCGTTGCCTCGACATCATTCATGAATATTATCGCCTGCATCTTCCTGATTTCCAGGAATTGAAGTCATTCCGGGTACTTCAGGAACTTTTTTAAGCAGGCGTTTTTCCGATGAGGAGAGTTAGGGGAGGGTTATTTGCATTACGAATCCACCTCGTGCCAGACAAGGAACTTCTGTCTCTTTTCCTATGGAAAGATTTTTTTCGATGCGGAATGATTTTTCATCTGTTCCGTCCCCGATGAAAAGTACAGCCGTCTGTTGTGGCAATGAAAGGCGTTGCAGTGAAAAACGGAGGATTGCCGGCGTGTCTTTTCCGTTGATGCCGGCAATGTACCATGTGTTTCCTTTTTTGCGTGCCAGAACGGCGTGTTCTCCAGGATATCCGCTCAGCAGTCTGGTATCATCCCACGTTGTAGGGAGAGTTGATAAAAGCTGTTTCACCTCGTCAGGCAGGCTTTGGTACGTTTCAGGACGATCAGGCATATGCTGGATGCCCGATTCGAAAAGGATGGGCAGAGCTAACTCGTGACCGTAACTGGTGATGTGTGGGTGCTGCGAGTCAGAAAATGTGCCGGGTGTATAGTCCATTGAGCCTATAACGTTGCGTGTAAAAGGCAAGGTCGCGTTGTGGCAGGCTGCACGTGAGGTGAGTCGTTCGTTGTTATTATACCATTCAGCTCCATATACGGATTCCAAGGTAATCAGTTGCGGATAGGTACGTTACCAGCCCCACGGTAGTGTACCTCCGTGCAGGTTTACGAGCAAGTGGTGGCGTGCTGCGTCCTCCAGTAAGTCGAAATAATAGTTGATTGCTTGCTGGGTGTCGGTTGGGAAGAAGTCCACTTTTACACCTTTCACTCCTTGCTTTTCCAGCCAGGCAAATTCCTTTTCACGGTCGGTTGCCTTGTTGAGGCGGTAGAGTGGAGTAGGTGCTCCTTCAATCCAGTTGGTGGTTGAGTTATACCAAAGTATCGGTCGAATGTCTTTCGAATGAGCATAAGTGAGGACATCTTCGATGGTACCTCCCGTCATTTGGTCCCATTCGGCATCGATCAGTGTATAGGGCCAGTGCATGGAAGCAGCCAAGTCTACGTATTGCTTCAGCAAGGCGCAATTGCGTGCCCCGTGATTGTGTGCCCAGTAAATCCACGATGCATTACCGGGTTTTATCCAACTGGTATCCTTTAGCTGACAGGGTGTAGCGACATCGGTTGTCAAGGTCGATTCGGTAATGTCGGCCAGTGTACCGATGATAAGTGTATGCCACGCTGAATGCCATTCGCCCGTCACAGATAATGCATCCTCTACCATTTTCACCCGATAACGTTCCGTGCCTTCGTTTACCAGATAAGTTCCACAATGAATACGTTGTAAATCCGATTCGGTTATCAGGGCGAATACATCTTTCTGTGGTTCCATTAAGGCGGGATATCCCCATTCGCCGGATTTGCAACCTTCGGTGCTGAAAGGATAAAAGCCTTCGTTGTCTACTGAGCGGGGACGCATCCAGCGTGGAGAACCTGTTGCCAGATCATAGGAAGTACATTCGTTTGTAATCATTTCTCCGTTTGGGGCTGTTTTCAGCTGGTAGCGGAAAGCGATTCCGTCATCGTATGCCCGTATAATAAGTGTCAGACATTGTTCTTTATCGTTTACCAGAATGAATCTCCGCTCATTGGCATGGTTGATACAGTGCTGGCGTTTGCCGGTGATCATTTGATAATCATCGGTGTGAAGGCTTGTTTCCGATGCCGATTGCAGGCGCAGCTTAGAGGATAAGTCTTGTCGGTTGGTCTGTATTCCCAAATGGATTTGGTTGAAAATGTATTGGTCTCCGTATCGGATAGAAAGGCAGGCTGTGCCTGCTGCATTATTTTCCGGGCAGTGTAGAGTTACGCTGATTTGTCCGTTGGGTGAATGGATTTCGGTAGCTTGCAATGTAAAAGTAAATAACAGCGTTGTGAATATGGCAAATAATTTGTGTTTCATAGGTGGTTTTAACAGTTTTATAAGTTTGGATAGGCAAATATACGGAAAAAAGCGGATGGTGACAATTGGTAGAGGTGTATTTTATCATGTAGAAATTCAAAACAGTTTCAAACAATGACTGTTGAAAAAGTAAGGTCATTCTGTCTCAGAGTGAAGGGGCTCTCATATAATAGTTTATGTTTTCGAGATCCTTCGCTCTGGGACAGAATGACAAATGAAAGCTGTCTTTTATTTTAAGACAGGCTCATTGTGATGAGAGTTATTGGTGTCGTACTGCAGGTGCTCCAAAATAGCTTGGATACCGGTTGTCGGGATAGAGGACGAGTTGTTCGAGTACGATTTCCGGATCAATCATATATAGTTTTAATCTATGCATACCTGCTTTCTTTACATGCAGTTTTGTGGTTAGCATATGCAGGATGTCGAATACTTCGTTACGGCGAAGTTGCTTGGAACCGGTAAGCTTGATGGTCTTGTCTTGCTTGGGAAGTGGTTTCAGGTTGGGCGACTGAGCCAAGTTGGCTGGATTGTATTCGCCGAATGTGTCCACGAATCCTTGGCGGGCATCTATCACTTCCGGTATTTCATCGTCTATTGCTACGGCGATACGCAAGCCTCGTTCGGGATAAACGTCTTGTGTGGGTAAGATACCGATGCAGAGCGAGACGGTTCCAGTATCGGGCAGTAGTATCTGGTATTCTAGGTATGGGGCTTCCTCAGGCTGGGCACTAGGAGCTGTTACAGGGCTGATACCCATACAGGCATATCCTCTTCCCAAGTCGGGCAGTTCAGTCCATGCGGCATCTTTTCCGGGAACGTTTTTGTTATATAGGTATGCTGGGATGGAAAATTCGGTTTTACTCAAATTGCCGAAATAGGCTTCCTTTGTGTCTGGTGCTTGTCCTTTGACGGCCCGGATACCGATAGGAAAGTTGGTTTCTCCACTCTTGATGGTCAGGCAGGCTTCGTGTGTTCCATTGCCGATGGCAGCCCAGTCTATGTTGACTTGGAGGCGCGTTTCGGTTTTTACCGTCCCGGAGGGTTGGCTGACTTTTATCCAAGTTTGTGACGGAGTTGCCGTGAAATTGATGCTTCCTTTTCCTCGGTTGAAGAGGTCAATATAATAGGTTTGGTCAAGCAATGCGTCAAATAGAGGCAATGCCAGTTTGTCCGTATAGTCGGTAGCCTCGCAGCCTTCCGGGCAAATGCCTAAAGATGGGGTGTCTTGCAGGGTGACTTGTTGTAAGGAAGGAAGCAGTGCTTGTTTGGGCATGGACCATTGTGTGTAACCGATGTGTATGTCCGACATCATGTTTTTCCATTTGCCGTTTGCCAGTGTATCATTGTAATAACATGTCAGCCGTTTGTCTTTTTCGAACAATTCTTCAGCTTGCTTCGCATGCAGGTTGGCCAAAGGTCTGCCCTGCTTTGCATAAAGATGGTTGCGTGTAGTGGCAGTGTAGATGTTAGCTATTCCGGCAGAAGCTACGGTGGGATAATACACCAGTTGGAAATAAGCATCTTGCCAGTCGGCAGGGAGAAGACGGGAGTATCTGGATGGCAACGCGTAACGGTTTGCTTTGCTATGACGTTACACGTAACCAGTATTCGGTGATGATGACCGGGCAAGGCCTTTAAGATGATGTGATTTGTGGACTGGTGAAAGACGGTCACGGCGATTTGTGGTGCAGTACGATGCGGGGAATTAGTCGCATTGATGGACATACGAAGGAGGTTGTCAATTATTATGCGGGAGATGATTGGCAAGGAAACGTATACCTGGAAGGACGTTATACACAGGCTACAGATGGAAGCATTTATTTCGGGAGTGGGAAAGGAATTGTTTGTTTTCATCCGGATAGTATCCGAAAAGTGCGGATGGAACGTACGCCGGTCATTACCGGGATGCAGGTCAATGGCCGGTTGGTAAATCGGCAGACCCTTTCAGGCAAGCATCCGGTTGTCAGTGAAGATTTGGTGAGGGCTACAGGCGTTCACCTTTCTTATTCTGACAACTCGTTTGCTTTTTGGGTTTCGATGATGGATTACCAGAATGCGGAAAGTATCTTTTATGAATATCGGTTGGAAGAATTCGGTGATACCTGGAGCCGGACGTTGCCGGGTGAGAGTCGTATACAGTATCATCACTTGCCTCCAGGTGACTATACTTTGTTGTTACGGGCGTGCGAAAATGGTTTTTGTTCGCCTGTCAGGGCGATGAAGGTGCATATAGCTCCCCCTTGGTATTTTAGTCCGTTTGCCCGGATACTCTATACCTTATTTATAATAGGTGCATGTTGTTTGTGGTATATTGCCGTGCAGCGCAAACGCCGCGAGGAAGTGGGAGAAATGAAGCTGCGCTTTTTTATCAACATTGCCCATGAGATACGTTCTCCGCTCACATTGATTGTTTCTCCGGTAGAAGATTTGCTGAAAAAAGCCAGTGATGCTGAAATGCATAAATCATTGCTGCTTATCCGTTACAATGCCAATCGCATATTGGAGCTGCTGAATCAGTTACTCGATGTACGGCGGATAGACAAAGGACAGATGCGGTTGCATTTTGCGGAGATTGACATACGGCATTTTGTGAATGAGCTGTTGGATGCTTTTTCAGGGCAGGCACGCCAGCAGGGCATTACCCTGCAAGTGGAGTTTGCAGATGATTTGCCCTTGGTATGGGTAGACCCGGACAATTTCGACAAAGTGCTGGTGAACCTTTTGATGAATGCATTGAAATATACTCCGCAGTCAGGAACCGTCTGTGTCAGTGTGAAGACGGGCAGTGCTCCGGATGCGGCAGGACCTTTGCGCGATTATTTGGAGATAGCAGTAGAGGATACAGGTAAAGGCTTGAATGAAAGAGAATTGAAGAAGATATTCGAACGCTTTTATCAAAGCGAATCCGGCCGTGTATCTGCCCGGCAAGGGTTCGGCATTGGGCTGAATTTATGTCAGGCATTGGTAAAGCTTCATTATGGTGTCATTTTTGCAGAAAACAGGAAAGATGTGCAGGGAAGCAGGTTTGTGGTGCGTTTACCTTTGGGAAACAAGCATCTGAAAAAAGAAGAAATGGCAGATGGGAAGCCGGAAGAACATCTTTCCTTACATGGACGTGTGGAGGAACCTGCCTATTTCCCCGTCCAGGAGAAAGGAAAGCGGAATCCGACACATTACCGTGTGCTTGTGATAGACGATGATGAGGCTTTGCGGAATTTCTTGCAGGAAAGCCTGTCGGTTCATTACCGGGTAGATGTGGCTGCCGACGGCATGGAAGGATGGCAGAAAGCACTTGCCACGTTGCCCGATGTGGTCGTGTCGGATGTGATGATGCCGGAAATGGACGGATTTCAGTTGCTGAAGGAACTGAAGAAGAATCCCAACACCAACCACATTCCGGTTGTGCTGTTGACTTCGAAAACCGAATTGGCAGTCGTATGGAAGGTCTGGAACAAGGAGCGGACGGATATCTGAACAAACCGTTCAGTCAGGATGAACTGGATGTGCTCATTGCCAACCTGATAAGCAATCGTCTTCGCCTGAAAGGGAAATATTCCGGTAGCCAGGAGCAGGAAGGGAAGGTGAAACCGCTCAAGGTGAAAAATACGGACGAGATATTGATGGAACGTGTAATGACAGTCATTGACCAGAATTTGGGTAATCCCATGCTGAGTGTGGAATTGTTGGCAAAGGAAGTCGGTATGAGCCGTACCCAATTGCACCGCCGGATGAAAGACATAACCGGTCTTGCGGTAAGCGATTTTATCCGTAATATCCGTTTGCGTCAGGCTGCACGGCTTTTGAAGGAAAAGCGGCTTATGATTACGCAAGTGGCTTATGCTGTAGGATTTTCCAGTCAGACCCATTTCTCGACGATGTTCAGAAGACAATATGGGATGACTCCGACGGAGTACGCAGAAACAGGAGAAAAAGCATCCGAAGACACGGAGGTTACCGGAACTGGTACGAAACATCCGGATGAAGCCTGAACATACTCATGCTGATGGAACACCGATGACGCAGAAAGGCCCGCGCCGGCACAAATTATATCAATGAATGTCCGATTTAGCCGACAAGAAGTTAGAGGGAGATAGAAGCCAATACTTCTGCGCTATTGGCATTAACTCCTTCTAACTCCTTTCGAGCCATTATCAGAAGCTGTTTTGAATTTCTCCAAAAAGTTTTTCTTGGCTTGATGTATCCGTTTTCGTGTGTGCTTTGGGCGATTTTTTGGTCCTTTTCGCCCATATTCTTCGTCAGATAGCCCGCTATCTTCCTCATCACACAAGCGAAAATGCCTCAAAAACTCATCCCAAATCATCGCACGATAAATTCAAAACAGCTTCTCAGTTATCCATTATCAGGCGGTAACGCTTTCCGGGTTTCGTATCGATGTCGTATTCGTATACTTTGCGGAGGGCAGGTTTGGCAGGAGTGCCTAATTCAGGTGATACCTGCGGTGTTTTGATGGCTGCGGGAGCATACAACGGGTTCGGGCATTCACCTTGGGCTTCGTGTAAGCCTTTGCCTTTCAGCGGCACATACGAACGGACACGCAATGTGCCGCCCAGTTTCGACAGAATGACCGCTTCACGCAATTCGCTTTTGTCCCACTTCATCGTTACTTCGAAGCCGCCGCGGGCAACCAGGCCTTTCACTTCACCTTTGCTCCATACATCGGGCAATGCCGGAAGCAGATGTACCGCTCCGTCGTGGCTTTGCAACAACATTTCGGCAATGCCTGCTGTTGCGCCGAAGTTTCCGTCTATCTGGAAAGGCGGATGCGCGTCGAACAGGTTGGGATACGTGCGCCCTTCGGGATATTGGCTTGTTTCGGCATCGCTCGGCAAGAGCTGCAGCATATTGCTAATCAGACGGAATGCATGATTGCCGTCAAGCATCCGCGCCCAAAAATTGATTTTCCAGCCGATGCTCCAGCCTGTAGCCTTGTCGCCCCGTTGCTCTAACGTGGTATGTGCAGCCTGGAACAGTTCGGGGTGGCTGTAGGGCGATACCTGGTTGCTGGGATGCAGTCCGTAGAGGTGCGAAATGTGCCGGTGCTCGTCTTTCGGATTGTCTGCATCTTCTGTCCACTCTTGCAGTTGGCCGTGTTTGCCTATCCGCATCGGTGGCAAGCGGTCAATCGTCTGCCGCAACGTGTCTTGGAAACTTGTCTCGTCGCCTACAGCCAAGGAAGCGCGCAGTGCGTTTGAAAGCACATCGAATGCCAACTGGTTATCCATTGTGCATCCTGCTGTTACCGGACCGTGTTCGGGTGACACTGAAGGGGCAATGACCCATTCGCGGGTATTCGGGTTTTCGGCAAGGAAATCCAGACAGAACAATGCCGCGCCTTTCAATATCGGATAATATTCCCGCAAAAACGTCAGGTCGCCCGTAAACAAGTAATGTTGCCACAAATGCTGGCTTAGCCAGAATCCGCCACTGGGCCACATACCTGCAGCGGCGAAGTCTACCGGACCTGCAATGCGCCACAAGTCGGTATTATGATGTGCCACCCATCCCCGGCAGTCATACATTTCGCGTGCTGTTTTCGCTCCCGTTTCCGACAAGTCTTTCAGCATGGCGAACAGCGGTTGGTGCATTTCGCTTAGATTAGTAGTCTCGGCAGGCCAATAGTTCATTTCCGTATTGATGTTAATGGTGTACTTGCTGTCCCACGGTGCGTTTACGCTGCGGTTCCAAATGCCTTGCAGGTTGGCAGGTTGCCCGTCGGGTTGTGAAGACGAAATCAGCAGGTAGCGTCCGTACTGGAAAAGCAGTACAGGTAAAGTCTGGTCCTTGCCTTGGTTGAAATCGCGGATGCGTATATCGGTTTCCTTCCGGGAAACTTCGTCTGTCTGTTCGCCAATCGTCAGCTGTACCCGGTTGAACAGGCTTTGGTAGTAAGCGGTGTGGGTAGCCAGTGCTTTTTCATAGGGCACTTTCACAGCTTGGGCTAAGCGGTTTTCTGCACGTGTCGCCGCATCGCCGCTTACATCGTGATAGTTCACGTAATTGGTAGCCGCAGCGATATAAATCACCGCTTCATCCGCGTCTGCCACTTCCAAAGTTTTATCTGAAGAATTTACGGTGCCGTTGGTAATCACTTGCACCCTGCATTCGGCACGCAGGGCTGCCTTTACTCCTTCCTGGTCTTTGCCGTAACAAACCACCGACAGCTTATTGCCTTCGGCTTTCACTTCATGCTGTAACGGGTTCTCGTAAGCAAGCCGGAAAGCCAAAGTGCCTTTCCGGTCTGCCTGCACACGCATTACAATGACGCTATCGGTAAACGAAGCGAAAGCCGTGCGGGTATAAGTCACTCCGTCCACTTCATAACGGGTAGTGGCTGTGGCGTTGGCGATGTTCAAGTCGCGGTAATAGTTTGTCGCGTCCTTGTGCCCGGTAAAATCAAGGAAAAGGCTTCCCAAGGTGAGATAACTCATGCCGTTCTTTCCCGAAAAGAAATTGGCATCGCACAACCGTTGTGCCTCCCAAGTCTTTCCTTCGAATATCAGTTGGCGCACCGTAGGGAGCACGTAACGGGCAAGGGAATTGTTATTATCGTGTGGTCCTCCTGCCCAAAACGTTTCTTCGTTCAGTTGCAGTTCTTCCCGTTCCGTACCGCCATATACCATCGCTCCCATCCGCGAGTTTCCGATAGGCAGGGCATCCGTCCATTCCGTAGCCGGACGGCTGTACCACAATTTCAAGTCTTCGGCATAGCCGGCTATTGCCGTCAGTCCCGAAAATACAATTGCTAAAATCAATTTCCGTGTTTTCATGTTTCATGTTTCATGTTTTATTGGTTGAACACAGCGGCTGTTAACTGTTATCACTTTGTTCAGGAGTTATACTTCATGCGGCATTTATTTGTGCATGGTATAACTCCTGACTGACATTAATTCATTATCACAGTATATGTTTTCACAACACCTCTGTAGTCGAACTTCACGATGGCCTTGCCGTCTTTGGTTTCCGGTTGGGTGATTTCAATCTTTACATCCGGATTGTTCGAAGCTGCCGTGATTTGAGGTACGCTTTCTGTTGCTTCCGGAAGCGTATAAGTCGCTTCGTATTGGTCGTATCCCGTATAACCGTTGGCATTGGTAGAACGGACGGGAACGGTAGGCAACTCTACTTCCTTGCCATTGACCTGGATGCTGACAGCCGGTGCAGCAGGATAAACCAAAGTCTTTTCATCGGCACTGAATCCCAGTCCCTGCAATACACATACCTGTCCTTCAGCATCGCTTTCCGCTACCAGGTAGATGGCATGTTTCTTGTCGAGTGTTTTTACGGCATCAGTCACGTCCAGTGTGAATTTGGTCACTTCGCTTTGGCTCGAACCTGCCGGAACGGTGATTTCACCTATTTTCTTGCCTTTCCACACGTCATTGTCCCATGGACCGTCCAGCCATACACTTACTTTGAAGGCTGATGAGGTTGTAGCGGTCAGGAAAAGGTTGAAATAAGTCTTGTCATACTCTTTGGAACCGGCAAAAGGCTTCAGGCCTTTTTGAGCTTGGTACAGTCCGCCGAAGCCGAAATATTTGTAACCGATGATGTCACCACCGTTTACGTTGATAGGCATATCGTTGCTCCAGATGTCCCATGCATCCTGTTGGCTGCCTACATTCGACAAGTAGCATGCGTAGCCGGCAGAATAATATTTGTAGGGGTCCATTCCGAATATCTGGAAGCCTTCCGAGGTAACTTCGGCACCGGTATAGGTATCTCCGTTACTTGCCTGCGCCTGCCAGATACTGTCGGGGGCATACGGGTCGTAGCCATGAATGGTTACTTTGCCTCCTTCTGCCACGGGTTTTTCATCCCATTGGATGGTGACAGGTGCCACCATCGCCTGGCGTGCAAACCCGAATCCGCGAGGAGGACGGTGATAGAATACATACCATTGTCCGTTGATTTCCTGCAGACTGCCGTGCGTGTTGTGTGCGGCATTGGTGGTCTGCAGCTTGCTGCCATCTTCGTTAAGTACCACACCACGCGAGTCTACCAATACACCTCCGCTGCGCCAAGGACCTAACGGAGTATCGCCGAAGGCATAACGCAGGGTCGAGTTAGTGCTTCCCAATCCGTAGTCGGGACCGGAATAGCCCGAGAAAATCATCACATACTTGTTACCTACTTGTCGGATAGATGATGCTTCGAAGAAGTTGAAATCTTCCGGTTTCTGTTCTTTGTAGAGTGCCGGATATTTTGTTCCCTTCGGGTCGCGTATCTCGCCATATCTTAAGCTGGCAGGGATGAAATAAGGGATGATTTCGGTACCTGGCCGTACAGAATACATGGTATGCTGGTCCAATTGGGCAGCCAGTGAACGCTGGAAGCCCCAGAAGCCGTAAGCACGGAAACCTATTTCATAATCCGGGTCTTTCGGGTCGGAAATGTTTTCGATGAAAATAGACGGGTCAAAGCCTAAAATGCTGCCCGGTACTGTGCGTGTGCCGTCTTCATTCAGGTTGACAGGAGTAAACGGACCGTCAGGCCGGTCACCTTTGCATACCATTGCCTCGCGGTTGGCACCTCGGCTGTGCGGATAGAGATAGTAAACTTTCTTACCGTCTTTTTGTTTGATTTCTACAAGGTCGGGTGCATACATCACGTCCCATTGGCCTTCCGTTTCGTAAGTGAATATCGGGCCTTCATCACGCCAGTCGGTCAAGTCTTCCACAGGTGCCGACCATATACGGATGTCCGGACCACAATAGCTGTCCATGCGCAGGTCGTGCGAGCCGATGATGTAGGCACGCAGCTTGCCCGGATTGTCGGGGTCTTCAAATACACGGGGTTCTCCGTCGGGCAAGTGTTCCCATAAGGGCAGGTAAGGATTACCCGTACCCATCAGTTGTGGGTCTAGGCTTGGTTGTTGCTGGCTCCCGCAAGAAGTGGCAAGAGTCAGTCCGAAAGCAAATGCCAAGGCAGCTTTCATGGGATAAGATTTACGTACATTCATGATGATTCAAAATATTTGTTCTTTTCAATGTTAAAGTTTTATCCGTACCGAGACAATGCTTTCTCCGGATATGGACAAAGATACGAATTCTCCTGTTACGTTGACATCAATGGTTTCCATATTTTTTGTCTCGCTGGTTTCTACCGCAGTAGCTTGACTGATACCGTCCATCGGGATTTGTATGCTCAGTGTGCGGTCCGATTGGTTCAGGAGGACAAGAGTTATTTCGTTGCCTGTCTCGTTGATGTATGCGGTGGCATCGATGTTCTCGCTTCCCGAAGTCACGGCGATACGGGTTGTGTTCGTTGCATACTGTGCGTAGTGAGCCAGGATGTATCCGTTCTTGGCGATTTCACCTTCGGCTACCGGACTGCGCGGGTCGTTGTCACCTATCATGCCATAGAAACGTTTCAGGTACCAGTATAAGTAGGCACTGCAATAGCCGTCCATGCACATATGGATTTCTTTTGCCAGATGCGAGAAGTTGTAGTCCCAGTTAAGGAATTGCCACATCGACGGGTCTTCTTCTTTCTCTCCGTCATTGAAAAGATGTTCGGTCATCCACCAGGTTTTGCCTCCCAGACGCGGATAAAGTCCGCATACATAGTCGTGGCGGCCTTTCACGTAATCGCTGCTTAAGTCGATGAATCCTTGGTAGAGGTGTCCGGCTACGATGTCGGTCTGCGCAAAGGCTTCTGCATCGTTCAGTACGGCATCGGTATATTCGGGCTGGTAGCCGCAGGCTTCGGGCGACATCAGCTTCACACCGGTTTCGCGGATGCGTGCGCCTTCCTGCTTCAGAAAGTTTACCACCTCTTGCGGTGTCCAGGCAGTAAAGTCCATATCGGGTTCGTTCTGTACCGAAACGGCATAGATGTCCACCCCGTTTTGTTTCATGAAATTGATATACTTGATAAGATGGTCGGCGTGGTCGGCGTAGTGTTCAGGCTTCAGGTGGTCGGTATCGTCCGCTTTGTCTGCCCATTCCGCCGGAATGTTCCACGGACAGGCAAATACGGTGGCACCGTGGCTTTGTGCGATTTTAGCACCATCCACGTCATCTGCCCAACGGGTTTCATCGGCATAAATCATCAGGCGCAGGATGGAGTATCCCAGTCCGTCCGGACTATACATCTTGTTCATTTCATCGGCTGTAATAGTGGGAGTGCCCCAAATGCTGACTGCATACATGCCGCCGAAACCTGCTACCGGCTGGTATTTGACCGCCGGGTCTACGGTCAGTACAATGCCGCCCGCACCTTCTTGGGTGATGGTCAGCTCGGTGGTTGTCCCGTTGCGGTCGGTCAGGCGGATAACCTGTGTACGGGTGTCCATCGAAGTGTTGGCATTACAGGTCAGGGTTACTTTGGTAAATTGGTGCTCACCGTTGTTGTCACCGCCCGATGTGGGGGTTACATTGGTCACGATATTGCCTTCTCCCAAAGTGATTTCCCAGGTTGATTGTTGCCAGTCGATGATGGCTTCGGCAGTGCCCTCGGTTGAGGTTACTGTCATGGCGTTGCGTACGAAACGGGCATACGAGTCGCCCCACAAGCTTTTGTTTACGGTGTCATCGTCCGAGCAAGCCCAGAAAAGTGTGCTTGCCAGAAACAGGAATAGAAAAGATTTCAGTTGTTTCATGGTGTTTTTTTGTTTACGTTTTTGATTTTATGCATGTTGACTATTGATTGTTTTTCTGTGTCCGGTTAATCAATCTTGTGCTTTTACTTCTCTACGTTTCAACAGTCTGCTAACTGCGTTTCTTGTAAGATTAATAATTAGTGTGTCCAGTTCTACGTTCCTAAAAAAGCAGTATCAAACGCCCTTGTTATTGTTCATATTATGCTCTGAAATTTAACACTTTAGCAGGCAAAATAGTTTTTTGAAGATTTGTGTATTTCATTGATATTTAGTAATTTAGTAGAATAATTAAGTAACTGAAAACAATGAAAAAATCAGATTCAAAATCCAATAAAGAGATCCTGGAAGAAGAGGTAAAACGTCTTCGTAAAGAAAATGCCAAACTGAAATCTCAAAAAGCAGCCAAAGAGGCTAAGCTTAAAGAAGCGAGAAAGGAACTTAAAAAAAAA
>NZ_NFJG01000113.1:0-14651 GCF_002159755.1 Bacteroides sp. An269 | reverse complement strand
AATAGTCACGGAGTGCCTTTTTGGCAAACGCGTTCAGCAGGCTGAACGGGTTGTATATGTCCGTCAGGTTGCCGCTGAAGTGATAGCCGTCATACCGGTGCTTCAGCATATCCAGCATCCCTTCTTCAGTAACTTTATATTTTACCGCCAATGCCTTGATAGGCTCGGCAAAATAATGCTCCAGCTCTTCCTGTGTGATGCCGCAAAGCGTTTCATACTGCTCGTCCATGCTGATGTCGCTCGGCTGGTTGAACCCGCTGAACACACTTACCTGCGAGAACTTGGTCACGCCCGTCAGCAGCACGAACTGAAGGTTTTCATCCGCCAATTTAAAGGTGGAATAGAAACTCTTTAATATTTCCCTATGGATGTCTTCCAGCAGACGCTCCTTCCCGTCTATTGTGGCCGTGTATCCCGTATCCAGCACATCGAGTATCGGCTTGTCGTATTCGTCTATCAGCACCACGCACCGCCTGCCATACCGCTTGTGCGCCTGATGCAGCACGTAGGCAAACCGCTTGCCTATATCCTCAAATTCTGTAGTTCGCCCGTATTCCTTTTCCCATGTGCCGACCGTACCTCCTATGATATCATCCAGTTTGCCCGATCTTGTAAAGTCAGTCCCGTTAAAGTCGATATGGAACACGGGGTATTCCGTCCACTCGGTTTCCAATTTGTCAATAGCAAGCCCCTTGAACAGTTCTTTCCGCCCTTGGAAATAGCATTTCAAGGTAGAGACCAGCAGGCTCTTGCCGAACCGACGAGGGCGGCTCAGGAAATAGATTTTCCCGCCTTTTACTAACTGGTAAATCAAATCAGTTTTATCAATATAGACATAACCGTCTTCTATAATCTGGTCAAAGCTCTGGATTCCTATCGGGTACTTCATCATGCATCAAGTTTTGGATTTACGCAAAGAAACAAAATTATTCTGAAAGGGGCAATAAAAAAGCGGTTCAAAAGAACCGCTTTTTTATTTATAGAGTAATCCGATAAGATTAATCAACAGTAATCTGTACAGGAACGGTACTTGTCTTAGAGTATCCCCAAATATCAGTTACCGTAATGTCGATAGCTTCGTCTGTTACAGTAGCAGGTATTTGTTGAGCTTCAAGTTTGAAGTAACCATCGTGATGTACTGCATTATTACCAGAGCCTGTAGTATAAGCCGGGAACAATTGGTTGAACTTAGAATCAGCCCATCCACCAGTATTTTCCGCAATCTTGAAGATACGAGTGTTAGAAGATTCTGCAGTTACATTTGCGATTTCCTTACGGCTCCAAACAGGAACTGTAGTTGCGTTTTCCGGCAATACATTGTAAGAAATAGCACTGTTGTAAGTGTAACCCGTGATATCATTGTTGCCGAATTCATAGCCACTCAACTTCGTTGCAGGAATAGTAACGACATTGCCTTCTTTCGGAGTAACTTGACCTTCGTAAATCGGGCTTAATACTTTCACTTTGAATGTAAATGTATTCTGACCTACAGGATATGCCCAATAGCCGGCATACTTACCTGTTACATGCAATGTCAATACTTCACCGTAACCGAGGTTCAAGCCTGTACCGTTAGCTCTATTGCCAGTCAAGGTAACGTAAGTTTCACCGTCATTATTATGCTTGAAGTTTACTTTGCCTTCTGTATCTTCAGCGGTAACAGCTGTTCCCTTAACCATATCTACTTGTGCCAATTCTGCAGATGTCTTATCGGTTTCGCCGACTTTAGCTTGAGAATCCAGTGCAACTTGGAAGCCAGTGCTTTCAATCTTTTGGAATACGCGGCTCAGCATGAAGGAAGCGGCGCCATTTGTGCGGTTTACATCCATGAAGTCTTCTTCATACAAGTAGCAGATAGCGGCACCGTCTTCAACCAACTTCTGGTCGAGCTGGAACAACGATGTGATTTCCGGCAATGTCAATGTGAACGGAATGGTAATGCTGTTCAACTGATCACCATTTTCCTTGTCTTTGAACGAGATGACAGCATTATATTGTTGTCCGATAACAAAGTTAGAAGAAGCAGTTGCATTGTCAATAGCAAATTTCAAGAACTTAGCATCCTTCAAAGCTGTAACATTTGCACTTGTACCATCTTTCACTTCTTTTACCGGAGTGACAGTGATACCTGCAGCAGTTACATAAGCTTGTTCATTCTCATAATCTCCATCTGAATCAGTAGAACCCGTTCCTACAATAGCTCCTGTTGTAGCATTCTTAAAGGTAACGGACATTGCTTCTACTTTTGTATTCCACAGTGCCAAACCTTCTGTACCCAGATATTCTTTCATATCGTTCAAATCGATGCTGAAGCGGTTCTTATCTGCGTCTTTATTCGAGTTAATTTGATAAGAAATGGCATCATAAGTCAAGCCTTCTGTAATCTTTTCAGACAAGTTGAGGTTCACTGTCGTATTTTTACTGTTACCGTTTTTGTCAACTGTAGTAACTACAATGCCAAAACCTGTCTTGGAAACATTATCAGGAGTCTTGGTTGCGCGGAATGCAAAATTGCCTTCTTCGTTTTTAAATTCCAAGCCAAACAATACTGCATCATCATCATTAGCATCAGTTACATACATATCATAGAAAGCACCGATTTGTTCGGGTTTGATATAATACCAAGTATTAATATCAATACGATTTGATATGTCTGTGGTGCCGCCGATTGTAACATCTTCTTGAAGAGGTGAACTTTCATTATTGTTCTTATAGATATTCAAGTTATACAACCCTTGTTGAGAACCTTGCTGTACTGTAACGCCATATGCACTTCTTGCTTCGCCGGCTGCTACCGCATAGAGTTTCTTATCGCTATTTGTTGTAAATTGACTTGTATAAGCAGCTGCAGCGTTTGCATCTGCGAACATTTTATCTTCCATGCCCAACAGATACAGACCGTTTGCTGCTCTACTGGTCAATAATCTCGTATCTTCTGTTGCCTTTAAAGAAAGATTTGACGGATAGTTGTTTTGACTGTCCACCAATTTAAATTCAACAATTGTTCCATCAACATTCGTCGGATTTACTTGTAAGCTGATTTGTGTATTACCAGAAACGATTTTTGTCCCTCTAGCGGGTAATGCACGCGGTCCTTTCCATTTCTTAGTATCCAAGTCTTCTGGATAATTATCGAATGAATATGTCGCATATACAAGCATATTTTTTTCCTTCCCCTGAATAGTACCCGTTGCATTTCCATCGGCATTCAATATCAAGTCCGTAATAGAAGAAGTAGCACTCGGCAGTTTAACATCTTTATAAGTACCGTCAGAAGCATAGACACGGAAAGTGAATCCTTCAGCTTCGCTACCAGATACGCTAACACCTGATACAGGGATATTGGTTGTTTTATATGTACCGTCTTCCTGCAGAACAGACCACATATTGTTTTCAATAATAATCTGGTCTTTGTGTTCTTCGCCCGGTTCCGGAGTAGGAGCAGGTTCTGCCACTTTGATATCTGTAGCTTCACCATCGATATACAAAACTCCATCCTGTACGGTTACAACACTACCTACCTGATCTTCTAAAGCAACCTGTGTCGTTGTGCCATCCGAGAAAGTGAAAGTAATGGTATTACCTGTATTAGATACGGCAGTAACATACTTTCCTCCTTCTACAGCACTCTGCAACTCAGTAATTGCTGTGTTTACATCATTAATCTGACCTTGCAGATTACTGATGTCATCATCATAGTCTTTACAAGAGGTAAAAGTTCCTGCCGAAGCGAACAATAACGCTCCGAACAGCAGTGCACTTAAATACTTTTTTCTCATAATAAAACAAATTTAATTTATAAATTAAAAAACTCAAATCGTTCTAAATCAATGAGTTGATCGCACTACCTAATTCACGGAGAAAGGTGGTTTATGCCCCGTCAGTAGCCGCTCCGGCTACTGACCAAACAATAGCGTAACGCCCCTATCTTCAGAATAAAGCAGTTTTGCCATAGAACTCTAGTCTTCTCTACTCATGCAGGAATCCATATCCGGATATGAATCCTTCACTTTGGAAAAGGTTTTCATTCACATTTTTTGTTTTAGAAGACAACTTTCAAGGCACAAATGTAAAGGTTTTATTTTATACACAATCATTATCTTACTAAAAACTTCTATTAAATTTGCATTTATTAACGGAGTAACGAAAACAAAGCACAGAAAAAGGGAGGTTGTGCAACGTTTTTGTCATATTCATCTTGTTTTTCTCCCGATTTATCGCCCAATCGGCTCTCCTTATTATATATTATAATAATGTTTTGCGCTTAGGAAACCTTGCGCCTTTCGCTTTTCTGTACAAATGGATGTAAAAGAGTATCCCCCCGTTATGCCGGATTACACGGGTTGTTGAGCGAAGCGAAAAAATCTGCAAGGACGGGTACCAAGAAATGGTCTATGCCGAAATCAGATTTTTTATGTTTACAGGGCATTTATCTGTTCCTCGGTTAAGCCACTGCATTCTACAATTATATTGATTGCAACTCCTTTATCTTTTAACCTCTGCGCCATTTCAATCGCTTTTCTCTTCTCACCTTTCTCAATGCCAATCTTTTCGCCTTTCTCAAGTCCTTCTTTATGCCCTTTTTTAAAGCCTTTCTTTTCGCCTTTCAATTCAGCTGTATCTATTGTGTTTTTCCAATCACGGTAGACTTTCAAGCTTTCCTCGTAAGCATCGTATTCCACCTTGGTAAACCTGGCTATCTCCGCAGTTTCGAAAAGACGGGTGAAGATACGTTCCTGCAACGCTTTGGGACGTTCCATCAGGCGGGAAAGGTTGCGCAGGACGAAAAGCCATTTCTCGAACATCCCATTCAGTTCGTCTTCCGACTTGTTGAACTTCGGCATTTCCAAATAGGTGAAGGTCAGCTTATCGTAGAACACTTCCTTGGTTTCTACATCCAACAGCTGTACTTCGTGGTGGTAATAATTGTCATGCACTTTGTCGAACTTGAAATTCAAGATGCCAATGACATAGACGGCTTTCAGCCGGTAGTTCCAGTCTTTTATTACTTGCTGCTCACGAATAGGAAAAGTTGTATAAAATAGAGTCCGATCCTTGAAGAACTGCTGTTCGCCACGCTGCATCTCCACCAGTATCTTTTCGCCATTTTCGTTCTCGCAATACACGTCGAACACTGCCTTGCGGTCGGACTCGCCCGTGCCAAGGTGTTCCGTGTTGAGATAAGTCAGGTCTTTCACCACCTCCTTGCCATGGAGCAGACTGTTGATGAAGCTGATGAGCAGGTCTTTGTTGATTTCGGTGCCGAACAGTTTCTTGAAACCGAAATCGGTGTACGGATTGACATAACGGTCTTTTAAGAAGCTGTTTTGAATTTATCGTGCGATGATTTGGGATGAGTTTTTGAGGCATTTTCGCTTCTGTGATGAGGAAGATAGCGGGCTATCTGACGAAGAACAGGAGTGAAAAAGACCAAAAAATCGCCCAAAGCACACACGAAAACGGATACATCAAGCCAAGAAAAACTTTTTGGAGAAATTCAAAACAGCTTCTAAGTATCTCATGTCCATAATGTGTAATTATTAAGGGTGTGACTCTTTACAAAATGCCCCATTTCATATCGTGCATTTTTTTAAATTCTTTGCAAATTCCAGCGAAATGGAATTTTCCGTACTGCGGCATGCCTCACTTCCGAATGCCAGTCCACAGGCTATGATGTCATCCCAATCTTTTTGGCATAGGCTATCAAGATCGGAACGGCGGACACGGTTTTCTATCAGTCCGTACACAATGCCTGCATTGAAATTATCGCCGGCTCCAATCGTGCTTACGGTTTCGACCTTCGGCACCGGATATGTATTGGAGTATTGGCGGGTAAACAGACGGACATCGTGTGCTCCATCGGTATAAATAAACGGATTGCAATAAAAAGCCACTTTCTGACGATAAACTTCCTCGGCACGGTCCAGTCCGAACATAAACCGGAAATCTTCGGACGAGCCACGCAGGATATCAGCATATTCGAAGTTTTCAAGAATGGTAGGCATCAATTTGATAGCTTCATTGGCATGCGTACTCCGGAAGTTTACATCGTAGTAAATGATAGCTCCCCGCTCGCGTGCCAGTTCGAGCAGTTCTTTCACCTTGTCTCTCAATACCGGTGTGACGGCAAAATATGAACCAATCATAACAATGTCATCCGCCTGAATATCGGGCATAGTCACATCTAACCGTTGACGCGGATAGTCTTTGTAGAAAATATACTCGGCATCGTTGTTCTCATTGAGAAAAGCCAGAGATACAGGTGATTTCCCATCAGGAAAGACATTGACATTGTCTGTACGCACACCATTGGCACGCATATTATCCAGAATCATGCTGCCTACCCTGTCATTCCCGGTTTCGCTGATAAATGTTACATCCATTCCCATTCTTCCCAGTGAAATCATTGCGTTGTATACCGATCCTCCCGGTACAGCCGCCTGTGGCTGTCCGTTGCGGAACAAAATATCCAAAATCGTTTCTCCTATACCTATTACTTTTCTCATAGTTGTAAGTTTTTGAGTTTGTAAGTTCTTGAGTTCTTAGGTTTTTGAGTTTATAAGTTCTTGAGTTCTTAGGTTTTTGAGTTTGTAAGTTCTTGAGTTCTTGGGTTTTTGAGTTTTTGAGTTCTTGAGTTCTTTCATTTTTAGGTTGAAGCTTGACAGATGCGTAAAAACTTACAAACTTATAAACTTAAAAACTCAAGAACTTAAAAATCTGATATTTACTTACTTAATTCGCGCGAACGTTCTCCCAGATAACCGCCGTGATGGCGCTTGCTATACTCTTCAATGGTAAATCCTGTACGTTTCATGGTTTCTACTACAAGAATATCGCCTATTACCGTCATAACTGTAGTAGAAGTAGTAGGGGTCATGCCCAATGGGCAAACTTCGTCAGGATGTCCGGTAGCAATACAGATATCAGCAGCTTCGGCCAGCGGACTATCCGGATTTCCAGTAATGACAATCTTTTTCAGATTAGGGTTCAAGCCTTTAGCCAAATCTGTCAATTCGATGATTTCGCGTGTTTTTCCCGAATTAGAGATAAGCAAGAGCAAATCATTTTCTTGCAAAATACCCAAATCGCCATGTTGTGCTTCACTGGGATGTAAGAAGACAGCCGGTATGCCGGTGGAGCAGAAAGTCGTAGCAATGTTCATGGCTATCTGTCCGGCTTTTCCCATGCCGCTGGTAACCAGTTTTCCTTTTTTCTGATGCACCTGTTCTACAATCAGGCAAACAGCCTTGTCGTATGCATCCGTTACTGGAATATCGAGTACAGCTTGCGCTTCACGGCGCAACAATTCGTGAATGGAATCCATCTTTAAATGATTAATAATGAATAATTAACAATTAAGTTCCTGAGTTTGTAAGCTGTTGAGTTCTTTCAGTTTTAAACTTGCAAACTCAAGAACTTACAAGCTAATGCGGACTTTATTTCAAAAGTTCGGTCAGCTCTTCAAACGTGTTTGCCACTTTATAGTATTGCCTCAACGGATGATGAGCAAAACGGGCTTTTTCCAGTCGGTCGAAAAAGTGCAAAATATCATCCCAGAAGCCGTTGATATTATAAAATATAACCTGCTTGCTATGATAACCGATAGTAGCTGATGCCATGACATGAAATATTTCATCCAGCGTACCTATACCGCCCGGCAATGCCACCATCACTTCAGCCTCTTGCAGCATCGTATCCTTCCGGTCGCTCAAGTTAAAGGTGCGGAATGTCACATCCAGCTTATCGCTTACCATTCCACGTTCCTCCAGTCTGGTAGGCACGACACCCATAATCATTGCCCCTTTTTCTTTGGCAGCATCTGCAACGGCTTCCATCAGCCCGCTGCTGGAACCACCATATATCAGCCATTTACGATGTTCGCCCATCCACTCACCCAGTTCTTTGGCTTTCTCTGCATAAATCGGGTCGATTGCATCGGATGCAGAACAAAATAACGCTATCTTATTCATAGTCTTTTTAGTTGACAAGTTGACGAGGTGACAAGTTTACAAGGCTCTGAATAGTTTTACTAAAGGTATTTAAAACCTTGTCAACTGGTTAACTTGTCAACTCGTTACCTTATTAATTTCCTGCAAATATCTGTATTTTTTCTGCAAAAGCAATGAGTATTATTGTATTTTTGCACCCAAAATAAGTAGAAAACAGAAAATGACGACTTATCAAACTGCCACTTTACCCAACGGAATACGTATCATTCACGAACCGAATCCTATCAATGTGGCTTATTGCGGCTATGCAGTAAATGCCGGAACACGTGACGAGCGCAAAGATGAACAAGGTATGGCGCACTTTGTAGAGCATCTGATATTCAAAGGAACACGCAAACGGCACGCCTGGCATATCCTGAACCGTATGGAGAATGTAGGTGGTGACTTGAATGCCTATACCAATAAAGAAGAAACGGTAATTTACAGTGCTTTCTTAAAAGAGGACTTTCTGCGTGCCGCTGAACTGCTGACCGATATTGTATTCAACAGCACCTTCCCGCAAAATGAAATAGAGAAAGAAGTAGAAGTAATCATTGACGAGATACAGAGCTACGAAGATAGCCCGGCAGAACTGATATTCGATGACTTCGAAGAACTGATTTTTCCTAACCACCCACTGGGACGCAACATTTTAGGCAAACCTGACCAATTACGCAATTTTCAGAGCGAAGATGCCATGAACTTTGTACACCGTTATTACAAACCCGACAATCTTATCTTCTTTGTACAAGGCAACCTGGACTTTCACCGCATCGTACATGCCATGGAAAAGCTTACGGCAGACATACCTTTCGGAAAAGTGGAGAACTATCTCCGCCAGGCACCGGATACCTATCGCCCACGCAAACTTGTCCTGCATAAAGACACACATCAGGCACACGTAATGATAGGCGGACGTGGTTATCATGCTTATGACGAACGTCGGACAGGACTTTATCTGCTAAACAATATTTTAGGCGGACCAGGTATGAACAGTCGGCTGAATGTTACTCTGCGCGAACGGAAAGGACTGGTATACAGCGTAGAGTCAAGCCTGATTTCCTATACTGATACCGGTACGTTCTGCATTTATTTCGGATGCGATCCTAAAGATACAGATGTATGTATCGAGCTGGTACAGAAAGAACTGCGTAAGTTGCGGGAAGAACCTCTCACCTCTTCACGTCTGAATGCAGCCAAGAAACAAATCATCGGCCAAATCGGCGTAGCAAGTGATAATTTCGAAAACAATGCCCTTGATATGGCAAAATGCTTCCTTCATTATAAGCATTATGATTCGAAAGAAGAATTGTTCCACCGTATTGAAGCCCTCACAGCATCGCAGTTGCAAGATATTGCCAATGAAATGTTTGCAGAAGATTATCTTTCCACATTGATTTATACATAGTTTTTGCAAGCTTCCCAACCGTCTTGAAACGATAAAAGATATAAGTGCGCCGGCAAACGCATATAAGTCCATCCGCTGTAAGATTATTAATCTTACACCAGACTAAGTTATCTGCACATTTATTCATGATTGGCACAAAGCCCCCTCAAACGAACATAAGTGATACGACTGACTCACTTATGTGAAACGCCCGAGGCACTTATGTTAAACGGTCTACTCACTTATGTTCATCAAGAGGTATGCTTAAATATCGTCAGGTGAAAAGCAGATAAAGAAAGCCTTCCAATGCTCCGACATGTTACCGGCACACAAAAACTTACAAACTCACAAACTTAAAAGCCTTAAGAACTTAAAAATAATTCGTACCTTTGCGCACAAAGTAAAAAACAAACGCACAAAGATATACACATGAAAATAGAAGACAAACTTACAGCTTCCGTCATCGACGGAGTGAAGAAGCTGTACGGAGCGGAGATTACACCCGCCATGGTGCAGTTGCAAAAGACGAAGAAAGAGTTTGCGGGCCACTTGACAGTGGTAGTGTTCCCTTTTCTGAAACTTTCGAAGAAAGGACCGGAGCAAACCGGGCAGGAAATCGGAGAATACCTGAAGGCGAACGAACCTGCCATTGCCGACTACAATGTCATCAAAGGATTCCTGAACCTGACGATTGCTTCGGACGTATGGATTGACTTGCTGAACCGCATCCATGCCGATGCGCAATGGGGTATCCGCAAAGCCGACGAGAAGGCTCCGCTGGTGATGATTGAATATTCATCGCCCAATACCAACAAGCCGCTCCACTTGGGACATGTGCGTAACAACCTGCTGGGAAATGCACTTGCCAATATCATGGCTGCCAACGGCAACCGCGTGGTGAAAACCAACATCGTGAACGACCGCGGCATCCACATCTGCAAATCCATGCTGGCATGGCTGAAATACGGCAACGGCGAGACTCCCGAATCATCGGGAAAGAAAGGCGACCACCTGATAGGCGATTACTACGTAGCCTTCGACAAGCACTACAAAGCCGAAGTAGCCGAACTGATGGAAAAGGGAATGAGCAAGGAAGAAGCCGAAGCCCAGTCGCCCTTGATGCTGGAAGCGCGCGAAATGCTCCGCAAATGGGAAGCAGGCGACCCCGAGGTACGTGCCCTTTGGGAAAAAATGAACAACTGGGTCTATGCCGGATTCGATGAAACCTACAAGATGATGGGGGTCAGATTCGACAAGATTTATTATGAATCGAACACTTATCTGGAAGGAAAGAAAAAGGTATTGGAAGGTCTGGAAAAAGGAATCTTCTACCGCAAGGAAGACGGCTCGGTATGGGCAGACCTCACTCCGGAAGGACTGGACCAAAAACTGTTGCTACGTGCCGACGGTACTTCGGTTTACATGACCCAAGACATCGGTACCGCCGAACAACGCTTTGCCGATTACCCGATAGACAAGATGATATATGTAGTGGGTAACGAACAGAACTACCATTTCCAGGTACTCTCTATCCTGCTCGACAAGCTGGGATTTGAATGGGGAAAAGACCTGGTACATTTCTCTTACGGTATGGTGGAACTGCCCGAAGGAAAGATGAAGAGCCGCGAAGGTACGGTGGTGGATGCCGACGACCTGATGGAAGCCATGATTCAGACTGCTAAGGAAACCAGCAACGAGTTGGGCAAACTGGACGGACTGACACAGGAAGAAGCCGATGACATCGCCCGCATCGTAGGATTGGGCGCATTGAAATATTTCATCTTGAAGGTAGATGCGCGCAAGAACATGACCTTTAATCCGAAAGAATCTATCGACTTCAACGGAAACACGGGTCCGTTCATCCAATATACGTATGCCCGTATCCAGTCTATCTTGCGCAAGGCAGCCGAGGCCGGCATCACGATTCCGGCGGTTATCCCGAGCGGCATCGAACTGACCGCTAAAGAAGAAGGCCTGGTTCAGATGCTTGCAGACTTTACCGCTACCGTTGCCCAAGCTGGAACAGACTATAATCCGTCCATTCTTGCCAACTACGCTTACGACTTGGTAAAAGAATACAACCAGTTCTATCACGACTTCAGCATCCTGCGCGAAGAAAACGAAGCGTTGAAAATCTTCCGCCTTGCCCTGAGCCAGAACGTGGGCAAGATTGTGAAAGAAGCCATGGGATTGCTGGGCATCGAAGTGCCTGAACGCATGTAAGAAACAGCTTCACCACAGATTACACAGATTAAAAAATTGATTGAAAATCTGTGTAATCTGTGGTGAAAAAAGAAATTATATGGGAAAGAAGAAATTTTACGTGGTGTGGAAAGGCGTAGAACCAGGTGTGTACGACTCGTGGACAGATTGCCAGCTACAGATTAAAGGCTATAAGGGTGCGCTCTATAAATCGTTTGATACACGTGAAGAAGCAGAAAAGGCATTGGTTACCCCTCCGCACCATTACCTGCAGCCCCATAAAGAAACGGCAAACCAATCTCTTGAAAAACGCTTGCCTTCCGGTTTCGACCTGAATTGCCTTGCCGTAGATGCGGCATGCAGCGGTAATCCAGGCCCGATGGAATACCGGGGTGTGTACCTGTTGACGGGGCAGGAAATCTTTCACTTCGGTCCCGTCTATGGTACGAATAACATCGGCGAATTCCTTGCCATCGTACATGCCCTTGCTTTGTTAAAACAAAAGAACATCTCCATGCCTGTCTATTCGGATAGCCGGAACGCCTTGAGCTGGGTGAAGCAAAAGAAATGCAAAACCAAACTGGAGCGTACGGCAAAGACCGAAGAATTGTTTCGCCTGATAGAACGTGCCGAGAAATGGTTGCGCGAACATACATACAATACTCCCTTACACAAATGGGAAACCGAACTCTGGGGCGAGGTTCCTGCCGATTTCGGGCGTAAATAGATAATAAACTGACAAGTTTACAAAATGGCAGGTTTGTTTTTGTGAGAAATTTCTGAAAGTGATGAAAAGCTTGTCAACGGAAATATTGCCAATTTAAAAAGAAGAACAAATGAAAAAAAGACTTGCTTATCTTACGGGCTTTTTTGCTTTGATGCTGCTATTTTTTATAGTTCAGAAGCCCGGCTTTATGTTTTATAATGATGCTGTAGGGCGAGGTATACCTATGCTTGATTATTTTAAAGTGATGTGGCACGGCATCAGCCTCGATGCAGCAACTACAGGATATCTTACTGCCCTGCCGTGGCTGGTAATCAGCATCAGCATTTGGTTCAAACATTTCCCGCTCCGGAAAATGATTGTCATTTATTACATACTCATCAGCCTTATCGTAGCAACTATCTTTGTAGGCGACATGTGCCTGTATCCATTCTGGAATTTTAAACTTGATGCATCAGTATTCTTCTATTTGGAATCACCCAAAAATGCAGCCGCCAGTGTCTCCATAGGGTTTATCACTCTTCGCATATTAATCATATTTTTACTTGCCGGCATCATGTGCTGGGTATTGTATTATTTTACCCCCCGCTGCCTGCCCTATGTGCGGAAGAGACTCGCAGCTACATTAAGTACTCTTTTAATAGGAGGCTTACTTTTTCTCATTATACGAGGGGGCGTAAGTGAATCGACCAGCAATATCGGACAAGTATATTTCTGCAACGATGAATTTTTAAATCATTCAGCTGTCAATCCAGCTTTCAGCTTGCTGGCATCCATCAGCAAGACCAAAGACTATGCCAGCCAGTACGACTATTTCGATGAAGCAGAACGCAAAACCTTATTCGACGGGTTATATCCAACGAAAGGCAAGAATACAGTAGAATTGCTCAATACCCATCGTCCTAATATACTGATTATCCTGATGGAAGGATTCGGAGCTACCATGATAGAATCATTGGGTGGCACCCAAAATGCCAGCCCGAATATTGACCGCCTGGCGAAAGAAGGCATTTGGTTTACACATTGCTATGCAAACAGTTTCCGTACCGACCGTGGAACCATTTGTGCTCTAAGCGGTTATCAAAGCTTTCCAGACCTGTCTGTCATGAAAATACCAGCCAAAAGCCGTACACTGCCATCCATTGCAGGAAAGCTGGTGAAAGAAGGTTATCATACCGATTTTTTGTATGGAGGAGACATCAATTTCACCAATATGAAAAGCTACCTGTTGCAAAGCGGTTACCAGAAACTGACCGCAGATGTCGATTTCCCGATGAATCAGCATCAAAATGCATGGGGAGTGAATGACGACATCACTTTCGACCGTTTGTTTCAGATGCTGACAGAACGGCAGGAAACACCATGGCACACAACTTTCCTCACCCTGAGCAGCCATGAACCTTTCGAAGTGCCTTACCATCGTCTGCCAGAAGCAAAACCAAATGCTTTTGCTTTCACCGACCATTGTTTGGGAGAATTTGTCGAAAAACTGAAACAAACACCCATATGGAAAGATTTATTGATAATATGCCTGTCTGATCATGGATTTTATTATCCGGACAATAGTGGCCATGGACACGACGAGCGTATCCACCATATTCCGATGCTGTGGTTGGGAGGTTCTGTAAAACAACCGATGGTAATTGACTGCATCATGAACCAGACAGACCTTGCAGCGACATTATTGGCACAATTAGGCATTGATCATAGTGAATTCAACTTCAGCCGTAACGTCTTGGGAACGGAATATACATATCCTTTCGCCTACTGGAGTTTTGGTGGTGGTTATGCATTTGCCGACAGCACTGGAGTTACTGTAATGGACCTAAATGCAGACCGTCCGATGATAGAACGCCCATCATCCAACACCAACCGCATTTTGCGCGGAAAAGCCATCTTACAAAGTTCATACGATGACATAGGTGCACGCTGAATATTAGCTTCCACGCAGGAAAGGATTATCCGATTTCGGAA
This sequence comes from Bacteroides sp. An269, assembly GCF_002159755.1. NCBI lineage: Bacteria > Pseudomonadati > Bacteroidota > Bacteroidia > Bacteroidales > Bacteroidaceae > Bacteroides > Bacteroides sp. An269. Next base: position 376 of record NZ_NFJG01000113.1, on the reverse strand, counting down.
AGAAGACAGTCCTCTCCTGCGAGGCATATTCTTGTTGTTACGTTTGCCTGTACCCATAATATTCCTATTTGACTAATTCGAAAACAGTTTCATAATAATTGGTGCACTTGATAAAATATAAATTGAATATCCGCAAACATCCCATGTAGGGGAGAAATACAGATGTTCATTACATACAAACGCAGAGAAAACTTTAGAAGCTGTTTTGAATTTCTCCAAAAGTTTTTCTTGGCTTGATGTATTCGTTTTCGTGTGTGCTTTGGGCGGTTTTTTGGTCCTTTTCGCTCCTGTTCTTCGTCAGATAGCCCGCTATCTTCCTCATCACAGAAGCGAAAATGCCTCAAAAACTCATCCCAAATCATCGCACGATAAATTC
>NZ_NFJG01000112.1:0-14652 GCF_002159755.1 Bacteroides sp. An269 | reverse complement strand
CCAATAGTCTTACTTCTGAAACCGGCGCAAAAAGGTATTGGCATCTAACTTCCAGCCCGCCCTGCGGGCGATAACTACCTATAACTCCCTTTTAACTCCTGATTGGCATGAAAAAAATTACTTTATTTTCAGTCCCGGAATCAGCGGTGTCGTATCCACCAGTTCCAAATCCTTTACCATATCCAGCGTACCCTGTTTGTACTTCTGGAAATGGAGAGTCTTCAAATGGCTTTCGTAAGCGGCACGGTCGGCATAGATTTCGAGGATGGTAATCTTGTGGGGCGCATCCTTTTCGGCTGTGGCATAAAGAGTGAGCACGCCCGGCTCCAGCCGCATGGAGGCTTCTATTTCCTCTTTCAGATAGGCGTTGTATTCATCCAACCGTTCCGGGTCTACTGTTATTTTCGAAAGGCGTACCAGGTTATCCGTAGCCGGTGCAGCCGGTTTGGCAGTTTCCTGCTTGATGATGCGCAGTGCCTTGATGGCTGCCGGGAAACCAATGTAGGGAAGACATTGGATGACCGCTGCGGTCACTTCTTCGGGCGTATTGCCTGCCTGGATGTTTCCGTGGAAGTGCGACTGCAACTGGCTTTCCGTCTCCAGTGTCGTCAGGATGCAGTAGCCGAGCAGTTCTTTGGTTTTCAAGTCAAGTCCGTTACGGGTGTATATTTCGTCAAAGAAATAGTCGGTCAGGAAGCGTGCTACCTCTTCACCCATTCCGCCGGGCACGCCTTCCATCACGGCAGAGATTCCTCCGTGGTAGAGTTTGTCCTGAATGGCTGCGCCCTGCTCATGACGGTTCGCTTCGGTGACGGTGGTCTGATTCTCCAAGGGAAGGCTGATGTCGCGCTCCTTGAATACTTCGTTCACCGTTCCGACGGCATTGAGCATCTTGGGGAAACCGATGAACGGTGCTGTCAGATACATCGCTTCCCGTAATTCCACAGGGGTGACGCCCACGTTCAGGGCGGCTCCCGCATGGACTTTCAGTTGCGGAAGCGTCTGCATCGTGGCAAGGGTGACACAAGTAATCATTTCGCGCTGTTTCAAGCTCAAGTTTCCCGTAGTAAACACTTCGCCGAAGATAAATTTCTGAAGGATGTCCATCATCTCCGGGTCTGTGCCCTGTCCGGTCAGGGCTTCACCGCCGAAAAGGGTACGGTAATTTTCCTTGCACGTTTCTATTCTGTTCATTGTTTCGTCGTTCTGTGCCTTTGCCGGCATGAGTCCTGCCAGCAATAAGGCGAATATAATTACAGATTGTTTCATATTCATCATGTTACTGTCTATAGACTTTTTCCTAACTGATATGCCTGTTCGGGATAGCGGGTGTTGCGAATGGAACCTGCCGTCCATACCCCGGAAGCGACCACCTCACCCACACTTTCCCAGCCGAGATATTCCATTAATGTGCGGTAATGCAGCAGCATCGGTTCTGCTTCCTTCTTCGCCGTATCGGCATAGGTCATCAGGTAAGCAGCCTTCTTGTAATGGCCTTTAATTTGCCCGTTGATGGCATAGAATCGGTCGATTACCCGTTTCATCTGTGCTGAAATGCCAAAATAATACATCGGTGTGGCGAACACTACCATGTCTGCCGCGATGAGATGCGGACGCAGTTCATTAAAATCATCCTTTATCACACACGGACCGTCCATGCCGCAACGGTTGCAGGCACGGCAAGGTTCCACTTGTTTGAAGGCGCAATCGAAACGGTATATCTCATGTCCTTTTTCCTGTGCGCCTTTGATGAACTGTTCCGCCAGATAAGCCGAATTTCCGTTCCGGCGGGGACTACCGGTCAATACTACTATTTTCATTCTACTACTATTTTTAGTGTTCAAATTTTCTACGGCTTTCATGATGCCGCCTCCCAAGATCATACTCCCTGTAGCTGCGAGCAGGGATTTACGGAGAAAATCCCGGCGCTTCATCAGTTCTCAGGATTAAATGTTTTTCCAAGTGTCGTACATTTAGCGATTTCGTCTCCCGTCCGCAAATAGGTATAGTTGGGCATTTCGAAGAGGACGGGTTTCAGTTTGCTGTAGTCCGGCTTCCCTTTGTCATTGAGAATACTTTCTTCGGCATAGGTGTTCGTGATTTTGCAGATGAAGTTATCGAACGTATCCGTTTCGTAATTATCTACCACCTCACATTCCATCACCAACGGACTTTCATCAATGACAGGAGTTCCGGCTTCACCCGGATGCCAGGCAAAAACTTCCGATTTGTCCGTTTTCGCTCCGCTGACGCAACCGACATAGTCAGCACGTTGCAGCATGGCTTCGTCTACCATATTGACGGACACCTTGCCTGTGGTTTTCACACCTTGGTTGGTGTAATGCGCCTTGTGCATACTCAGCAGGATGCGGTCGTGCCCGATGATGCCCACATGGGCAACGAGCAGCCAGTTTACCTTTCCGTTTACCTCCGTACCCACTACTACGGCGGGAGTAGGATACAATGCCAATGTCTGGCCGATGTTCTTTTTCATATTCTCTTCCGTTTGAAAATTGTATGACTATTTGCCGGTCAACGCCTCCTGGTCTTCGGGATATCGTGCTCCGATGATTTCGATGCTGTCCAGATGACGGCGGATATCGGCAAGCTCTTCCGTGGTAAAGCGAATGTCCGCTCCGCCGATATTCTCCTTGATGCGTTCAATACGTTTCGTGCCGGGAATAGGGACAATCCACGGTTGCTGTGCCAGGAGCCAGCCGATGGCAATACGTGCCGGAGAGGTTTCTTTCCGATGGGCAAGTTCTTTCACATACTCTACCAACGCTACATTGTGTTGCAGGTTCTCCGGCTGGAAACGGGGAATGGTAGAACGGAAATCTGTCTTGTCGAATGTGCTATTACGGTCGAAGCGTCCGGTCAGCATGGCTTTCCCCAACGGGCTGAACGGCACGAAGCCGATGCCCAGCTCCTCCAAGGTAGGGAGCAGTTCCTTTTCCACCTGACGGTACCACAGGGAATATTCGCTCTGCACTGCCGTTAGCGGACAGACTGCATGGGCGCGGCGCACTGTGGAAGGGGCAGCTTCGGACAGGCCCCAATATAATACCTTGCCCTCTTTGATGAGCGAGGCAACCGTATCCGCCACTTCTTCTATCGGTGTATCCGGGTCTACCCGGTGCTGGTAGTAGAGGTCAATATGGTCGGTACGCAGGCGGCGGAGCGAACCTTCCACCGCCCGGCGGATGGTGTCGGGCTTGCTTGACAGGCTTACGGGGCGTGCCGAAGTATTGAGGTCGGGCATATCCACCAAATTATAGCCGAACTTCGTGGCGATGACCACCTTGTCGCGTACCGGCTCCAAAGCCTCGCCTACCAATTCCTCGTTCTTGAACGCACTGTACACCTCTGCCGTATCAAAGAATGTAACTCCCAGTTCTACCGCCTCGCGCAGCGTGGCGATGGCTTCTTTCCGGTCAGGATAGGGAGGATAGCTCTGCGTAAATCCCATGCAGCCCAGTCCTACTTCCGAAACTTCCAGCCCTTGTTTTCCTAATGTTCTTGTTTTCATCGTTATTATTTGCCTAATGAGAGCGTTACCGTTACATCACCGTTTCCCAATGCTGGTTTCAATTGTGCGCCATTGGTATTATCTATCTTGCCTATGCGGGTGAAGTTCCACGAATTGGTCGAATAATAAATCACCAGGTATTTCCCTTGGTAAAGGATGATGTCGCCGGGGCCGGTCGATGTCTGGCGGTCATTGCGCGGAAGGCTGGTACCCAGCGGTCCCACTTTTTCCATGTTGCCGTAGTCTTCCATTTCCACGGTGACGTCTCCTTTTGATAGCAATTCTATCAAAGCATCTGCGGACGAATTATCCGCTAAAGTGGCGGTAAATGTCTTACCGTCCTTGATGGTCAGTCTGATTGTGTTATTTCCCATATTTGCTTTCATTTGATTGTCTGAAACTCTTTGTTGTGCCTGAACTGCTGTCATAAAGACCGAGAGCAGCAACAGGAGGACGAGATGCAGTCTATTCATCGTTTTTTCCTTTTTCTAAAATTACTTACCATGTAGTCGACAGCGCCAATCCTGGCGGAGAAGTGCTTTCCCCGCTGTTCCCAATGGGAGTCGTTCTTATTTGTAGGATTCCCGATAGACGTTCACGATATCTTCGTCCGACATCTGGACACGGTCGCTGGTGAACATCACGCCCATTACCTCACGGGTGTTACGCATCAGCGTCTCGAACTCGTCGGGAGTAATGCCGTAGTCGGACATCTTCAGGTCGGCTACGCCGCACGCCTCTTGCAGACGGGTGAGGGCGGTCAGGAAGTCTTCGGGTTTCGTGGCTTCCGGCATACCCATTGCCTGTGCCATGCGGATGAAGCGATCGTCGCAGGCATGGTGCTCGATGAAATATTTATAATAGGCACGGCTCACCATAATCAGACCGGCACCGTGGGGCAGGTTGGGATGATAAGCGGAAAGGGCATGTTCCAGGGCGTGCTCGCTGGTGATAAGCGTCAGGCACATCACGCCGCCGGACAACGTATTGCCGAAAGCCACACGGGTACGGGCTTCGAGGTCGTTGCCGTCCTTGATGGCACGGGGCAGGTATTCGGCAATGTTGCGGATGGCTTCGAGGGCATACATGTCGCTCATCAGATTGGCACCTTTCGCAATGTATCCTTCCGTGCTATGGAACAGGGCATCGAAGCCTTGATAGGCAGTGAATGTTGCCGGTACACTTTTCATCAGTTCCGCATCAACGATAGAGAGGACGGGAAACAGGGATGCATCACCCACGAAAGCTTTCTCAAACGTGTCTTCCTTCGTAATAACACCGGAGTTGTCCGTTTCCGACCCTGTACCTGCCGTGGTGGTAATAGCAACGATAGGCAACGGCTTTACGGCAATAGGCTGTCCTTTTCCTGAACCAATGGGCACGTAATCCCACAGTTCGCCTTCATTCGTAGCCATAACTGCAATAGCCTTTGCGCAATCCATGACACTGCCTCCACCCAACGCAACGAGAAAATCACACCCATTGTCACGCGCAGCCTTTGCACCGGCATTGACGTTGCCTACGGTAGGATTGGAAGCTACACCGTCGAAGATGCAGGTCTCCACACCGGCTTTGTGCAACTGCTCTTCCGTGCGAGCCAGATAGCCGTTGGCGCGGGTGGATTTACCATTAGAGATGATAATGAGGGCACGCCGTCCCGGCATGGGTTGTTCACTCAGTTTGTTCAGCATCCCTGCACCGAACATTACACGGGTAGGGATATACATGTCGTAGTTGTTGTTCGTTTTCATTTTGTAGGTTATATTTAATGATTCTGATGCAAAGGTAGCAGACTGCCGGTGGAAAGGTGATAACATATTTACTGACGGTTGTAACCGATTTACGGATTATTTTCCCATTGTTTCCTTTACTTTTGCCAACAGATTGGGAATATCCAGATGCTGCGGGCACTTTGCCAGGCATTCTCCACATCCGATGCACGAGGAAGCCGGATCGCCGCGCTGGACGGGAGACATGGATACAGTGTAATCCATCATTGCCCGCTCCTTGTTGCGGTGCAGCAGGTAGTTGTTGTAGACATAGGCGAAGATGTAACCGATGGCAACATTCTGCGGGCAGGGAATACACTGGTAACATCCGGTACAGTCAATGTGTCCCGGTGCATGGCGGTAAGCGTAGATGGCTGCTCCCAATGCCTCGCGTTCGGCAGGTGTGAGCATATTCGGTTTTGCCTTGGCTGCATAGCTCAGGTTTTCTTCCACATCTTCCATGGAGCCCATACCGCTGACGGCTACGCTTACTTCGGGAATGTCCCACAGGTAATCCAGTGCCCACTCCGCATCGGGTTTTCGGATACCGGTAGAGGCAAGCGCATCGCGCATCACTTGTGGCAGGTTGGCAAGGAAGCCGGTGCGGACAGGCTTCATTACCGCCAGCCCCATACCGTTGGCAGCAGCATATTTCGGACCGAGCACACCTGCCTCGTATTCATAATCAAGGTAATTGTGCTGGATGAGGCAGAAATCCCATGCCGGTGTATATTCGACTACCCGTTTGAACAGTTGCAGGCTGTCGTGGAAGGAGAATCCCATAAAGCGTATTTTCCCTTGCGCCTTCAGATTCTCCATCTTCTCGATAAGCCGATACGGCAGCACATAGTCTTTCCATGCCCGGTGCATAATCATGTGGATGTGGTAGAAATCGATTACATCGGTATCTATGGTCCGTCTTGACTGGTCGAAGAACTTTTCGAAATCGTCTGCACTCTGCATCTCCCACCACGGCATTTTGGAAGTGACATAAACCCGGTCGCGCCAGCCTCCTGCAAGTGCCTTGCCGACTGCCTGCTCGCTTTCGCCTCCCATATAGACACGTCCGGTATCAATGTAGTTTACTCCGCCTTCGATGGCACGGTGTACCATCGGGGTGGTCTGCTCGAAATCCACATGCCCGTTCTTCATAGGCAGGCGCAACATGCCAAAACCTAATGCCGATACATTTACCCCTGTTCTGCCCATCGGGCGGTATTGCATCTGCGAGTTGTAATTCAGAATATCTTTTGCTTTCTGCTCCTGCTCCACACGTCTGTTTGCTTCTTGCGCAATGGCTTTCGGTCCCATTGCGGCACCGACAGCCGCGGCGAATAATCCGCTTTTGATGAAATCTCTTCTATCCATAATTTTTAAATGAAGAATGAAGAACTAAAAATGAAGAATTAAAGATGAGTCAATCCAATGAGCCACGCCGGGTTGTGGCGTACCAGTAAGTCAATGTCGCTTTGAGGGATGCCTTCTGCCAGCAGTTTCAGGATGCAATCCCTCATACCCTCAATGGGGTGTGGCATCACCGCCTGTCCTAAGTCGGTGGAAATGAAACTCCGTGACGGGGCAATGCGAACAAAACCGGCAAACTCCCCGATGCTTTGCCGTAGATATTGCGGCATCTTTGTGCCTTTTCCCCACAGGCAGGGCAGGTAGCAATATTCGATGTACGCACCAAGGTCGATGCACTGCTTGATCTGGTCGGCAGTCATTTTCCAGAAATGAGAATTGGCATGAGTGACGACAAATTTGTCCACACCTATTTCCTTTGCCTTACGGGCGAGCGTGATGCTTTCTTTGGGCGAAGCGTGTCCGGTAGCAAAGATGATGCCGGCTTCCGCGCAGATTTCCATTACGCGGACGACTTCGGGCAATACCTGTCCGTTATCATCCAACACGGGAATGCCTTTCTCTTTCTTGCCTTCACATTGGTAATGATAGGCTGCGTCAAGTGTCGGCATCCAGATGCACCGGCACAGTCCTCCACTTGTTTCTACGGCTTTCTGTGCGGCAAACGGATTTACCTTGTCCCCATGCACACGGTTCATGCAGAAACTGCCGAAACATTCCGCTTCCGGCAGTGCTTGCCGGATGATATATGCCCTGTCGTGACAACTGAAGTCATTGGACTTGAACATCACGGCACGGTATCCGGCACGCATGGCATCCTGCATGAAACCATATTCATCTACCGAGCGTTCCCGCGAATCGGGGCGGCAGTGCAGGTGGATGTCGCATACTCCTTTTACTAATCCGTCTTCTGTAAACATATCATTCTTATCTCCATTTTTCTCCGAAAGAAAATCCATGGCACGGGCAGGTATCGCTGCCTGTGCGAACAATACTCCTCCAGTCAGCACGGAACTCTTGATAAAGTCCCTGCGATTTATTTTTCCATTATCATTCATCGCTTTTCTTTTTTTGCAAAAATAGCCGGTATCTAACTTAAAGGACATAACCTATTTACGGAGATTTGTAACTCATTTACAGATTACGGTTCAACGCCGATACAAGTTACGGTAGAAACTTTTATTTTTGCGATACAAGAATGTAATGATGATACGAATATGAAAACAGATTTGATAAAAATGGATACGGTAGAAGAGTACAACAAACTGTTCGGACTGGAAACACTTCACCCGTTGGTGAATGTCATCGACCTTTCGGAAGCCACCCGATTCCCTACACGTTTCACTATCAATTACGGCATCTATGCCCTGTTCTTGAAAGAAACCAAATGTGGCGATATCCGTTATGGAAGGCAGGTTTATGATTATCGGGAAGGCACGATTACCAGTTTCGCACCGGGGCAGGTGTCGGAAACGGAAATGCTGGAAGGCATGAAGCCCACGGCACGCGGCATTGTGTTTCATCCCGATCTGATTAAAGGTACATCGCTCGGACAGGAAATCAAGTCTTATTCTTTCTTCTCTTACAATTCTACCGAAGCCCTGCACCTTTCGGACGAAGAGAAAAGCATCATCCTCGATTGTCTGGCTAAAATAAAAATAGAACTGACGCATCCGATAGACAAGTTGAGCAAACGGTTGATTGCAAGAAATATCCAGTTGCTGCTTGACTATTGTATGCGTTTTTATAACCGGCAATTCGTCACCCGCGAGAAATCAAACAAGGATGTGTTGACCCGTTTCGAAGCTTTGCTCGACGATTATTTTCAAAGTGGAAAGTCGCGTACCAACGGACTGCCGACCGTACGGTATTTTGCCGATAAGGTATTTCTTTCTCCCAACTACTTTGGAGACCTTATTAAGAAAGAAACGGGAAAAAATCCGCAGGAATACATCCAGGGTAAAATCATAGATACTGCCAAAGACATGCTCGCCGATACGGAGAAGACCGTAAACCAGATTGCCGATGAATTGGGCTTTCAATATTCCCAACATTTCAACCGGGTATTTAAGAAAGTGGCAGGATATACGCCCAGCGAATACAGAAAACGGGTGGCTGCAGGGTGAATTGCGGTCGAACGCTTTGAGCTGCTCTATATTTTCGGGAGAAGCTGCTGCGCTGAAACGAATCTGTCCTTTTTTATCGAAAATGACATAACGTGGTATAAATAGGGTTTTACGTTTGTCTCCGAATGTTTTATATATCTCATCATGAAACTGTATGCGTACATGTTCTCCCATCAAATCATAGGCATTTATACTTTGAATGGTGTGAAATTGTGTATTTAAATGGCGGTTTCAAAGAAAATAATGAAAAATATGCCGGGTTGAGCCTGAATTTCAGAAGATGGTCAGGAATCAATTCGAGGGCTGGAAAATCAGGAGTAGCCATAGCAGCTTTCGTCTTTATGGTTGAAACTGCATGGAATAGTGAGGAGCCGAGTCAGAGCGAGGAATTCTGATGACGGCTTTTCTTTTTTCTCTTTATTTTATTCATCTATACGGCGCAGTTTTTCCTGATTCTTCTTATCATAGGCTTCTCCTCTTGGCAGCAGATACTCGAACATCACCACATCATTTTCAATATGGACATGGAAGGTGAAGAATGCCCGGTAACTGCCGATGCGTATGCGATAAACGAAATCATAGCCGACCAGCTTCTTGCAATCAGTTATTTCATCAATACATCGGGCTTCCATGACTCCCTGTATGGCATTCCTGACAGAATCAAGTACTTTGCCGGATAATTTTCTGACTGCCTTAACAAATGCCTTTGAATACTCTACCTTCATTTCCTTTCAATACCCAGCCAGTTTTCAAAATCCTGTTTTTCTTTTTCCCCGACCCTTACATGCCCGTCAGGTTCATTTTTTGAAAGCCACCGGTATGCATCATTGTCATCCATACCGGCTAGCATATCCTCTACGTCTTTCGCAAGAAGTCCCTCAATGTATCTTTTTAAATTGGTGCCTTGCATGGCTGCTTTTACAGACAGATACCGGAAAATATCTTCTGGTATGTCTATTATTTTTCTTCTAGTAGCTTTAACCGTAGTATCCATAATATTCGTTTCGTTTTTCGCAAAGGTATATAAAGTATATGATATATACAACTTTCTGGTGGTGAGATTGTGATTCTAAACATTTCAAAACAACGCCACAAATCCGTCTTTCCGAACAAAAAAATAGGAACTAAGTTTTTACGCTTAATTCCTATAACTTGTTAATCTCTAAAAGATTATCAGCGGAGAGACAGGGATTCGAACCCTGGGAACAGTTACCCGTTCACCGCATTTCGAGTGCGGCCCGATCGACCACTCCGGCATCTCTCCAAAATAAAAAGCGCTTTCTGAAAAAAATCATGAAAGCGCTTCTGTTCAGCGGAGAGACAGGGATTCGAACCCCGGGTACCTCGCGGTACAACGGTTTTCAAGACCGCCGCAATCGACCACTCTGCCACCTCTCCTTAAACTGTAGGGTAAGTGCTTCTGGTTTTCAAAAGCGTTGCAAAGGTACGGATTATTTTTGAATATGCAAGCGTTCGGGCAAAAAAAGTATGAGAAAGGGGAAGTTTTACTAAGATTTGTCTATCTTTGCCCTCATTATCAAACTTAATGAACGGAATTATGAATAAGGCTATTATTACTGTTGTAGGAAAAGATTCGGTAGGCATTATTGCCAAAGTATGTTCGTATCTTGCAGAAAACAATATCAACATTCTGGATATATCGCAGACTATCGTGCAGGAGTTCTTCAATATGATGATGATTGTGGATATGGCGCGTATTGCAAAACCGTTTGAGCAGGTGGTTAATGAACTGACTGAAGTAGGACAAGCGCTAGGCGTGCAGGTGAAATGTCAGCGTGAAGAGATTTTCGATAAAATGCATCGGATTTAAAAAAAGGCTGGCTTATGATTAATATATCAGAGGTTCTGGAAACCAACAAGATGATTGAAAAAGAAAATCTGGATGTGCGTACCATTACAATGGGTATCAATCTGTTGGAGTGTGCAGATAGCAACGTGGATATTCTTTGTCAGAAGATTTATGAAAAGGTAACCCGGCTTGCCAAAGACTTGGTAAAGACAGGAGAAGACATATCGAAAGAATACGGGATTCCTATCGTGAACAAACGTATCTCGGTTACGCCGATTTCTTTGGTGGGTGGGGCAGCTTGCCAGACTACTGCCGATTATGTAAAGGTTGCACGTACGCTAGACCGTGCAGCAGAGGAATTGGGGGTGAATTTCATCGGTGGCTATTCGGCTATCGTCTCTAAAGGGATGACACGAAGTGATGAATTGCTGATTCGTTCTATCCCTGAAGCCTTGGCCTGCACCGAACGTATCTGCAGCTCGGTGAATGTAGGTTCCACTAAGACGGGTATCAATATGGATGCAGTGCGTCTGATGGGGGATATTATCAAGGAAACGGCTCGGCTTACTGCAGAGCGTGATTCACTGGGCTGTGCCAAGCTGGTGGTATTATGCAATGCTCCCGATGATAATCCGTTTATGGCAGGTGCATTTCACGGCGTTTCGGAAGACGATGCCATTATCAATGTGGGCGTAAGCGGTCCTGGAGTAGTGAAGTATGTACTCGAACAGATTCGGGATGCCGATTTCGAAGTGTTGTGCGAAACTATCAAGCGTACAGCGTTCAAGATTACCCGTGTAGGACAGCTGGTGGCTCAGGAAGCCTCGCGCAGGTTGGGGATACCCTTTGGCATTATTGACTTGTCATTAGCTCCTACGCCGGCAGTAGGCGATAGTGTAGCGGATATTTTGAAGGAAATCGGACTGGAACACCCGGGAGCACCGGGAACTACGGCGGCATTGGCTTTGCTGAACGACCAGGTAAAAAAAGGAGGTGTAATGGCTTCTTCGTATGTAGGAGGTCTGAGTGGTGCTTTTATTCCGGTGAGTGAAGACCAAGGGATGATTGATGCGGTAGAAGCAGGGGCACTGACTATCGAGAAACTGGAAGCGATGACTTGCGTATGTTCGGTAGGATTGGACATGATTGCTATTCCGGGCGATACGCCGGCTACTACTATTTCGGGTATTATAGCCGATGAGTCGGCTATTGGTATGGTGAACCAGAAGACTACGGCGGTGCGTATCATTCCGGTAGAAGGAAAGAAAGTGGGCGAAACGGTAGAGTTTGGTGGTTTGTTGGGATATGCTCCTGTTATGCCGGTCAACCGTTTCAGCTGTGAGGCTTTTGTGAACCGGGGAGGACGCATCCCTGCACCGATACATAGCTTTAAGAACTAAGCAGAAGTATGGCAGTTGATTTAGACGGACTGAACGAGAGCCAGCGGGAAGCGGTGCTCTATATCGACGGGCCTTCGCAGGTGATAGCAGGGGCAGGTTCGGGTAAGACGCGTGTATTGACATATAAGATTGCTTATCTGATGGACCAGGGTTATGAGCCTTGGTCTATCCTGGCTCTGACTTTTACCAATAAGGCGGCTCGGGAAATGAAGGAACGCATTGCACGGCAGGTAGGAGAGGAGAAGGCACGTTATCTGTGGATGGGGACATTCCATTCCATCTTTTCCCGTATCCTGCGTGCCGAGGCAGAACGGTTGGGCTTTTCATCTGATTTTACGGTATATGATGCGGCTGACTCGAAAAGCTTATTGAAAACCATCATTAAGGAAATGGGGCTGGATGACAAGACTTACCGTCCGGGACTGGTACAGAGCCGCATCAGCCAGGCAAAGAACCAGTTGGTATTGCCTGTGGCGTATGCGTCAAATGCTGAATGTTATCAAAGTGATGTGGAGGCAAAAGTGCCTGCCATACGTGATATTTACCTTCGTTATTGGGAGCGGTGCCGGCAAAGCGATGCCATGGATTTCGATGACTTGCTGCTTTATACCTACTTGCTGTTCGAACAACATGCTGATGTGCGCGAGAAATATGCCTCACGCTTCCGTTTTGTATTGGTAGATGAGTATCAGGACACTAATTACGCCCAGCACCGCATCGTGTGGCAGCTCACCGAGAAATACCGCAAGGTATGTGTCGTGGGAGACGATGCACAGAGCATTTATTCGTTCCGTGGAGCCAATATCGATAATATCCTTCATTTCAGACAGACTTACCAGGAAGCGCGGCTTTTCAAGCTGGAGCAGAATTACCGTTCTACACAGACCATTGTGAAAGCCGCCAACAGCTTGATAGCGAAAAACCGCGCGCAGATACACAAAGAGGTGTTTTCGGAGAAAGACAAGGGCGAACCTATTCCGGTGTTCAAAGCTTATAGTGACGTGGAGGAAGGAGAAATCGTTGCAGGTACGATAACCCGGATGGTGGCGAGAGACGGATACGGATATGATGATTTTGCCGTTCTGTACCGCACCAATGCACAGAGCCGTATTTTCGAAGAATCGTTACGTAAGCGAGGGCTTCCTTACCGTATTTATGGTGGATTGTCTTTCTATCAGCGGAAAGAGATTAAGGATGTGACGGCTTATTTCCGCTTGGCGGTGAACCCTCATGATGAAGAAGCGTTCAAGCGGGTTATCAATTATCCGGCAAGGGGTATCGGCGATACGACACTGAATAAAATTACAAGTGCGGCTACGCAACACAATGTCAGTCTGTGGACGGTACTGAACAAGCCTTTGGCGTATGGTCTGTCATTGACGAAGAGTACAGTTGCCAGATTGCAGGGGTTCCGCGACCTGATAGCCGGATTTGCTTCGGATGTGGCAAGCAAAAATGCCTACGGCTTGGGGCAGGACATTGTCAGGCGTTCGGGGATTGTTGCCGATGTGTACCGGGACCGGTCGCCCGAAAATCTGAGCCGGCAGGAGAATATAGAAGAGTTGATCAACGGTATGCATGACTTTTGTGCCAGCCGTGAGGAGGAAGGGAACAGCCGTGTGTCGCTTTCGGATTATCTGCAGGAAATATCCTTGCTGACCGACCTGGATAGCGAAGAGGGTGAAGGTGCCAAAGTAACACTGATGACCATTCATTCGGCCAAGGGGCTGGAGTTTAAGAATGTGTTTGTAGTTGGGCTTGAAGAAAACCTGTTCCCCAGTCCGATGGTGTCTGGAAATTTAAAGCAGCTTGAAGAAGAACGGCGCTTGTTCTATGTAGCGATTACACGTGCCGAGGAGCATTGCTTCTTGTCTTATGCCAAGTCGCGCTTCCGGTATGGGAAAACAGAGTTTAGCAGTCCCAGCCGTTTCTTGGGTGACATTGATGCGCGTTATCTGAAATTGCCCGAAGAGGACGCTGCCTTTTCACGTACTACGCAGAACGAGCATGCCAGCCGATTGGCTCCAGAAGCTTCGTCGGGCATTTCCCGTCCGAAAGTTGCAATGGAGAAGCCTCGTGTAGTCTCTGTGGCAAGTCCGCGTAATCTGCGTAAGCTTTCCCCAGATGCTCCGGATGCGGCTGGTCCGGCACTTGGAGCAGGCCTGTCGGTTGGTCAGATGATTGAACACCAGCGTTTTGGTATCGGTAAGGTAGTGAAAGTAGAAGGCACGGGCGACAATTGCAAGGCGACCGTAGAGTTCCGGCATGCCGGTGTGAAGCAGCTTTTGTTGAAGTTCGCCCGTTTTAAAGTAATAGAATAATGTTTTTCACTACAGGCGAATTTAAAAAATAAAATGAATATCCGCATTTTGCCCAATAAGGAGTTAAAAGGAATTATTTCAGGGAGTTAAAATGATTTAGAAGCCAATACTTTAGCATCGATTCTGTAGAGACGATGTGCACATCGTCTCTACTACGTGGCATATACAAAATGCACATACCGCATGAAGTATAACTCCTGCAGAAGGCATAACTCCTTCTAACTCCCTTTTAGAAGCTGTTTTGAATTTATCGTGCGATGATTTGGGATGAGTTTTTGAGGCATTTTCGCTTCTGTGATGAGGAAGATAGCGGGCTATCTGACGAAGAACAGGAG
>NZ_NFJG01000111.1:0-14866 GCF_002159755.1 Bacteroides sp. An269 | reverse complement strand
ATCTGACGAAGAACAGGAGCGGAAAGGACCAAAAAATCGCCCAAAGCACACACGAAAACGGATGCATCAAGCCAAGAAAAACTTTTTGGAGAAATTCAAAACAGCTTCTAAGTATGTCTTAGAAACTGTTTTGAATTTATCGCCCAACACACACGAAACGAACACATCAAGCCCAAAAAAACTTTTTGTGGAAATTCAAAACAGTCCCTTTGTTTGTGAAAGTAATAAAATCGACTTCGTTTGTGTGAAATTGATAACAGAATGTTGCGGTTTTATTTCAAATTGAAAGGTTCTGATAAAATAAATGAAAATATGACTTCGTAGAGGGGGAGTATATGAATGAAAAGCCTTACTTTTGCATCAGACAAAAAGATGTTATATAATTGAATTTCGTTTCAAAAAGATTTGATTATATAGAAATATGTGAACAAATAACAACTAATTATTGAGGTATTATGTCAACTTTAAGATTCAGGGTAGTAGAAAAGGCATTCCAGGCGAAGCCTTTTGATGTACCGGCTCCAAAGGAGCGCCCGAGTGAATATTTCGGGAAATACGTGTTCAATCGGGAAAAGATGTTTAAGTATCTTCCCAGCAAAGTGTACGAGAAGCTGGTAGATGCAATGGATAACGGCGCGACACTAGACCGCAGCATTGCCGATGCTGTAGCAGCAGGAATGAAACAGTGGGCAAGCGAATTAGGGGCTACTCACTATACACACTGGTTCCAACCGCTTACGGAAGGGACTGCAGAGAAGCACGATGCCTTTGTGGAACACGATGGCAAGGGAGGTATGATGGAAGAGTTTTCCGGAAAATTGCTGGTACAGCAGGAACCGGATGCTTCTTCGTTCCCTAATGGCGGTATCCGTAATACTTTCGAGGCGCGTGGTTATAGTGCGTGGGATCCCTCGTCGCCGGTATTTGTGGTAGACGACACCTTGTGTATCCCTACCGTGTTCATCGCTTATACGGGCGAATCGCTTGACTATAAGGCTCCGTTGTTGAAAGCACTGCGGGCAGTCAATAAGGCAGCGGTAGATGTATGCCATTATTTCGATCCGAATGTGAAGAAAGTTTCGGCATACCTGGGATGGGAGCAGGAATATTTCCTGGTAGATGAAGGCTTGTATGCCGCACGACCCGATTTATTGCTGACCGGGCGTACGTTGATGGGACACGAGGCTTCGAAGAACCAACAGCTGGAAGACCATTATTTCGGTGCCATCCCGACCCGCGTGGCTGCTTTTATGAAAGATTTGGAAATTCAGGCATTAGAACTGGGAATACCCGTCAAGACCCGTCATAATGAAGTGGCTCCCAACCAGTTTGAACTGGCACCTATCTTTGAGGAGTGCAACCTTGCCGTAGACCATAACATGCTGATTATGTCGCTGATGCGTAAAGTAGCACGTACGCACGGATTCCGTGTGCTGCTTCATGAAAAACCCTTCAAGGGAGTAAATGGTTCGGGTAAGCACAACAACTGGTCATTGGGGACTGATACAGGTGTATTGCTGATGGCACCAGGTAAGACTCCCGAGGAGAACTTGCGCTTTATAACTTTTATTGTCAACACACTGATGGCGGTGTACCGTCACAACGGTTTGCTGAAGGCCTCTATCATGAGCGCTACGAATGCCCATCGTTTGGGAGCCAACGAAGCACCTCCTGCCATTATCTCTTCTTTCCTCGGCACACAGCTTAGCAAAGTACTTGATCACATGGAGGAAAGCTCGACCGATGACTTGATAGCTCTTGGCGGCAAGCACGGCATGAAACTGGACATCCCGCAGATTCCCGAATTGCTGATTGATAATACCGACCGTAACCGTACTTCCCCCTTTGCTTTTACGGGCAACCGTTTCGAGTTCCGTGCGGTAGGCTCGGAGGCTAACTGTGCCAGCGCAATGATTGCATTGAATACTGCCGTGGCAGAGCAGCTGGTAGAGTTTAAACAAAAGGTAGACGAACTTATAGAAAAAGGTGAACCGAAAGTGTCTGCCCTCATTCAGGTTATCCGTGAATACATCAAGGCTTCGAAGCCTATCCGTTTTGACGGTAATGGCTACAGTGAAGAGTGGAAAGCGGAAGCGGCACGTCGCGGCCTGGATTGCGAAACCAGTTGTCCGGTTATTTTCGACCAGTATCTGACACCTGCTTCGGTGAAGATGTTCGAGTCGCAGGGTGTGATGACACAGAAAGAACTGGAGGCGCGTAACGAAGTGAAATGGGAAACGTATACAAAGAAGATTCAGATTGAGGCACGTGTATTAGGCGATTTGGTGATGAACCATGTGGTGCCGGTCGCCATCGAATACCAAAGCAAGCTGATAGATAATGTGTACAAGATGAAGGGACTGTTTCCAGCTGAAGAGGCAGAGAAGCTTTCTGCCGAGAACGTTGCCATCATCCGGAAGATTTCGGAGCATACGTCTTATATCAAAGAGCACGTGGATACGATGATAGAAGCGCGTAAAGTGGCAAATAAAATTGTGGACGAGCGTGAAAAGGCCGTGGCTTACCATGACACCATTGCGCCGATGCTGGAACAGATACGTTACCACATCGACAAATTGGAACTGATAGTAGACGATCAGATGTGGACGCTGCCTAAATATAGAGAGCTGTTATTCATTAGATAATATCATTAAATTTACCTCTAATTTCCTTATTGGTTGTTTGATGAAAGCGAGTCGGGGTCTCCGCGAGGAGGTTCCGGCTTTGTTCTTTAAAATTTTTGAGGCTTTGTTTTTGTCTGCATTTCAGAGGCATTGATTGAAGCATGCCTTTTGATGAACATAAGTGAGTTGGGTGTTTCACATAAGTAACTTGGGCGTTTCACATAAGTAACTTGGGCGTTTCACATAAGTAAGTCAGTCGTATCACTTATGTTCGTTTGAGGGGGCATTTATAGTGTTGCATTTCCTTGAACCTTTCACACCGTTTCCGTAGAGATGATGAGGGTGTATCAAAATAAAAATCAACTTTCATTTTGATACACCTTCTATAATGACATCGACAAAATGCATCAATAAATGCTGCGGAAGTATAATGTCAGTTTTTCCATCCGCCTCCTAATGCTTTGTATAGGCGGACAACGGTGATTTGCTTGTCACGTACAGCATTGCTAAGTCCGATTTGCGCATTAAGATAACCACGCTGTGCATCCAGCAGGTCCATATAGCCGATCACACCATTGATGTATTGCAGCTGAGCGAGATCGAGGGTACTTTTCGATGCTTGTTCCAAGCGGAGGCGGGTTTCATAGATTTCCTTGCTTTTGTTGAAGTCGGCAATGGCATTGTAGGCTTCTTTAAAAGCGTTGAGCACTACTTTCTCATAGGCTTGGGTAGCTCCTTCCAAAGCGGCTTTTTGTGCTTTCAGTCGGGCACGGTTCTTACCCCAACTGAAGACCGGTTGTAGTAGGTTGGCACTGAGCTGGTGCCAGGGAGATTTCAGCAGTTCGCTGAGCACATCGCTCTCGCCTCCGTAGCTGGCATTCAAGGTCAGACTGGGGAACAGGCTGGTGAAGGCAATACCTACCTCGGCATTGGCTGCTATCAGTGCCTGTTCTGCTTCGCGGATGTCGGGGCGGCGTTCCAATAGGCTGGACGGCAGCCCTACAGGCAGACTGGCTGGCAACAATACGTCTTCGGGCAATGCTGTGCGCCGGATGTGGTGTGGATAGTCGCCGGTCAGGAAAGCTATGTCGTTTTCTTTTAACGTAATCTGACGTTCCAGGTCGGGAACCAGTGTGGCTGTACGTGCCAATTCCACTTGTGCTTGCCGGAAGGCGGTTTCTGAAGTCAGTCCTCCTTCGTAGCGGATGCGTGCCAGGTGGAGACTTTCGCGTCGCGCATCTACGGTTTGGCGCACGATGGCAAGTTCATTGTCGAGGGCCACCAGTTCGAAGTAGGTTTGTGCCACTTCGGCTACCAGGCTCATTTTCAATGCCCGTTGGTTTTCTATTGACCCGATGAGGTCGGCTACGCTTTTGTCTTTTGCCCAACGCAGTTTACCCCAAAGGTCAATTTCCCAGCTCATGGTACCTTTCAGGTCGAATTCATCGTCTTGTGAATAGTGATTGCCACCATAGTTTTCCCGTTCACGCTCGGCGTAGACGCGCAGTCCGATTTGGGGCAGCATATCTCCGATGGCAATGCGCTTACGTGCTGCCAGTTCCTTCACCCGTGAGGCAGCTATCAGCATGTCCTTGTTGTAGGTCAGTGTTTTGCGTATCAGTGCCTGCAGGGTCGTGTCGGTATAGATTTTTTCCCAGGCGTAGTCACCTATTGAAGCGGTGTCTACGCTAAGACTGTCCAGGGTATGGGGCAGGTTCAGTTCGGGACGTGAATAATGTTTCCCTATCTGGCAACTAGCCAAGAGTGAGGTTGCCAAGATGATGCAAAGGAAATAATATGTGAGTTTCGTTACTTTCATAGGTTGCAGCAATTAATGAGTATGTTTCACTTTGAGTTTGTTTTTTGCCTTGTAAATCATCACGAAGAAGAAAGGAACCAGGAAAATACCTACTGTTACAGCCACAATCATTCCGAAGAATACGCCCGTGCCGATGGCTTGACGGCTGGCAGAACCCGGTCCGCTTGCAATGACCAGTGGCACCATGCCCAAAATAAAGGCGAGTGAGGTCATCAGGATGGGACGGAAACGTAAATGTGATGCGTGCAGCGCAGCTTCTATTACATCTTTTCCTTTGTCTACTTCGTCTTTGGCAAACTCTACAATCAGGATGGCGTTTTTGGCAGCCAGTCCGACCAGCATTACCAGGCCAATCTGGAAATATGTATCATTTTCCAATCCGCATAAGGCGACACCGGCATATGCTCCCAAAGCGGCTACCGGCAAGGAGAGCAGTACGGCGACTGGCACGCTCCAGCTTTCATACAGGGCTGCCAGGAAAAGGAAGACGAAGAGGAATACCAGTGTCAGAATCATACCGGTCTGTCCGCCTGCCTGTTTTTCCTGGTAGGAAAGTCCACTCCATTCTACTCCGATGTTGTCGGGCAGATGTTCTTTAGCCAGTTGCTCGATAAGTTCCATTGCTTGTCCTGAACTGTAACCGTGGGCGGCTGTTCCGCGGATGATGGCGGTGTTGAACATATTAAAACGTTTGATACTTCCGGGACCGGTGGTATATTCGGTATTGCCCAATGCCGTTAATGGAATCATATCGCCGGAACTTCCCCGCACGAAAAACAGGTTGATGTTGTCACGATGTTCACGGTAAGGTGCTTCAGCCTGGATGTACACACGGTAGATACGGTTGAACATATTGAAGTCGTTCACATAAAGCGATCCGGTATAAGCTTTCATTGTTGTGAAAACATCGGCCATCGGTACGCCCGACAATTTTACTTTGTCACGGTCTACGTCGAAATAAAGTTGAGGGATTTCCGCCTGCAATGAAGACGACAGTCCACTCAGCTCTTTGCGTTGCGAGGCGTAGTACATAAGCGTGTCTGCAGCAGCCACCAGATTGTCGTACGTAGCATCTCCACGGGCTTCCAGCTGCATTTCAAAACCTCCGGAGGTACCTAATCCGGGAATGACAGGTGGTGTGGAGAGGTAAACCTTGCATTCAGGGTATTTCTTGAACTCGTTCTGCACATCTGCCATAATTTGTTCAATGGTAGTGTTGTCACGTTCTTTCCATTCTTTCAAGATGACCGTAAGCGTGGTGCGTGCCTGGCTGGTACCGACACGCGGGCTGGAACCTGCTACGCTTTGTACATATTCTACAGCAGGATCTTTCATCAGGAAGGCTACGGCACGGTTGGTAATTTCGCGGGTACGTTCCAGTGTAGTACCTTCTGGCATTTCCAGTTCGACGGTGAAATATCCCTGGTCTTCCGTTGGGAGAAAACTGGTTGGTATTAGCCGGTAGAGCACGAATATGAAAACGATGACCATACCGAATCCTGCCGTCACGCGTTTAGGGTTTTTGATGAGCCGGCTGATGCCGCCTACATATTTATGATTGCCTATGTCCAGCCATTTGTTGATAGCCCGGAACACACGGTTCTTGGGTTTGTTCGGGTCTTGTGGACGTAGAATCAGTGAGCACATCACAGGGCTGAGTGTCAGTGCCACGACGGTGGATAGCAGTACAGATACTGCAATGGTGATACTGAACTGTCGATACAATTGTCCTGAAATGCCGGAAAGGAAGCTGACCGGAACAAATACGGCAGCCAGTACCATAGAGGTGGCAATCAAGGCTCCGGTCAGACCGTCCATTGCTTTTTTGGTAGCTTCGTAAGGGCTGAGGTGTTCTTCTTCCATAATACGTTCTACGTTTTCGACTACTACGATGGCATCATCCACTACCAGTCCGATGGCCAGTACCAAACCTAGCAGGGTCAGGATGTTCAGCGAAAAGCCGAAAATGAGCATAAAGCCGAAAGTACCGATCAATGAGATAGGAACGGCTATGGTAGGAATCAGAGTCGCACGCCAACTTTGTAGCGAAAGGAACACTACCACGATGACGAGGAACAAGGCTTCGAACAGGGTCTTGTATACTTCGTGGATGGATTCGGATATATAAGATGTCATGTCGAAAGGTACTTCGTATTTCATGCCTTCCGGAAAATTCTTGCTGATTTCATCCATGGCGGCTTTCACACGTTCTGCTACTTCCATGGCGTTGGCACCTGGCAGCATGTAGACTCCTAATACGGCGGCATTGCCTCCGTTGATACCACTCTCTGTATTGTATGACTGGGCTTCGAGCGATACACGCGCCACGTCCCGCATGCGTATCAGTGAACCGTCGGGGTTGGCACGCAACACGATTTCTTCGAATTGGGCAGCACTTGACAGACGCCCTTGTGCCGTTATCGGGATAGTAATGTCGAGACCGGTAACGGGTTGTTGTCCCAATACACCGGCAGCCGATTCACGGTTCTGGTCTTTCAAGGCATTTTGTACGTCTTGTACGGTGAGACCGAAATTGGCAAGACGGGCAGGGTCCAGCCAGATTTGCATGGCATAGTAGCGGCTTCCGATGTTGGATACGCGTCCTACTCCCGGTATACGGCGCAGCAGGTCGAGTACATTCAAGGTAGCAAAATTGCTCAAATAGATTTCGTCAAACTTGGGATCGCTTGAAGTCAGGCAGATAGTCATCAGCTGGCTGGCGGCTTGTTTCTCGATTTCGATACCATTCTGTACCACTTCGGCTGGCAGACGTGATTCGGCCAGTTTGATGCGGTTCTGAATTTCCACGGCAGCAAGGTCGGGGTCTGCCGAGATGTCAAAGGTGACTGTTGCCGAGAATCCTCCGGAATTGGAACTGTTCGACTCCATATAAAGCATGCCGGGTGTACCGTTCAGTTCTTGTTCTATCGGGGTTGCGACGGCTTGTGATACCGTGAGTGCGCTCGCACCCGGATAAGATGCACTGATTTTTACCACAGGTGGCGTAATTTGCGGATATTGGTCGATAGGCAGCATGGTAAGTCCGATGACACCGATGATGACTATCAATATAGAGATGACGATTGAAAAGACTGGCCGGTCGATAAAGAAACTTACTTTCATTTTGTGAATACGTTTTGGTGATTGTGCGATTTATTCATCCTTATTTTCTTCTTCTTTTTCTATCGGGGCTGTGCCTATACGCATCTTGATGCCCGGGCTCAGCTTGTGGTAACCTTCTACTACAATGTTTTCTCCCGGTATCAGTCCGCGTTCTACTACTGCATTGTTGCCAAATTCCGGTCCCAATTCGATGAAACGTTTTTCAGCTGTAGAGTCTTTGCGCATCACGTAGATATATGCACCTCCCTTTTCAATAATCAATGCTTTTTGGGGAACTACTGTGGCATTTTCGCGTACGTCGAGCAGCAGCTTTACTTTTGTAAACTGTCCGGGCAGCAATACATGTTCGGGATTGCTCATTTCTGCACGTACGGAGAATGTTCCGGTTTTGGGGTCTACCTGCGGTTCGGCGAAGTCTACCAGTCCTTTGTAAGGATATACCGTGTTGTCGGGGAGGGTGATAGTGACAGTTGGTTGCCAAGAACGGGTAGAATCTTTCTGGCCGATGATGATGTTCCGTTCCTTGCTTTTCAGGTAATCGAGTGCTGTCATGCTGAAATCCACCAATACGGTATCACTTTTTACGATGGTGGCCAGCAGAGACTTGCCTGATGTGCCGACCAAGGTACCGAGGTCGACGTGACGTTCGCTGATTTGTCCGGTTATCGGCGAACGCACTACGGTGTAGCTTAGTTCCTGTTCTGCCTGGTCAAGGTCTGCCTGGCTCATGCCTACGCTGGCTACAGCGGTTTCGTAGGCAGCCGTGGCGTTGTCAAGGTCCAATTGGCTGGCAGCCCGTTGTTCATAAAGCGGGCGGATACGGTTCAGGTCGCGCTCTGCCTTGCGTGCCGTTGCTTCGTCTTTTTTCAGTTGGGCACGTGCCTTATCCACTTTGGCTTGGTATTGGTCTTGATTGATGATGAACAGGACTTGATTGCGTTTTACTTGTGTTCCTTCCTCGAACAGCATTTGTTCCAGAAAGCCTTCCACGCGTGCGCGTACCTCTACAAATTGTTGGGCGCGTATGCGTCCGACATATTCGCCGTAAATCTCTACGTCTTGTTGTTGAGCCGGAGCTACACTGACAATAGGCGCTTCTGGTTCTGTCTTTTTCTCTCGTGTCAGGAACAGGTATATTCCTATAATTACAACGACACCGATAAAGGTGTAGATGGTTTGTTTTTTCTTCAGTTTCAAATCTTTCTTTGTTAAAAAGCGTCTCATACGAATTTTAAGTTTATGGGTTAGATGCCGTAAAGGACAAACAATACTTGTGCCAAAGATACGATAAATTTTTATATATTGAGAATCAGAAAGCTAAATCCTGCATGCAAATTTGTGTCTTGGGGAATTTCTGGCGAAGATTGTGGAATTTCTCTACACTGAGATAGCGGGAACTAGGGATATTTTTCATACCTTTGCGGCCGGAATTAAATTTAGACAAAATGAATTTAGAGGAACATTTAGAAACGACTTTGAAAGCCCACGACCAGATGTTGCATCGTCGGGTAGACCTTTTGCTCCGTACCGGAAAGCTTTTGGTGGAAAGTTTGGCGGATACCAACCGGATTATGAGAAACATGAAGCGGACAGCCGCTTATCTGGGTATTCCGGAAGAGAAACTGCATATCAACATCGGATTTACGATGTTGATGGTGAATGTGAGTGATGAAAACTTTTCGTTCACCAAATTTCAGCGTATCAACGGACATGGAGTGAACATGACTGCCATTTCGGAAGTGAGCAAACTTTCCTGGAGGGCGATAGAGAACGATTATACGCTCGACCAATATGAGGAGGAGCTGGAAAAAATCCGTACCAAGAAACGGAACTATACTCCTTTGCAGACAGCTGTCGGTGCCGGATTTGCCTGTGGCGGATTCTGCATTCAGTTCGGATGCGACTGGATGGCATTCTTGTATGCTTCAATTGCAGCGATTATCGGTATGCGCGTGCGTCAGAAATGTAATGAGTCAGGTCTGAATGGCTATGTGGGTATTGCTATTGCGGCTTTTGTTGCCACTATGATTGCATGGGCTTCTACTTACCTTCCCGAAACGTGGACTAATACACCTTGGCATCCGCTGTTGGCGTGTGCTTTGTTTATCGTTCCAGGAGTTCCTTTGATAAATTTTGTGGATGATATGCTCGACAATTTTATCCAGGTGGGTATTGTGCGGGCTGTCAATACGCTTCTGATGATGGGAGCCATGGCTTTTGGTATTGCATTTGCTGTGAAATTGTGTGCCATCGACAACTTTTTCCCGACCATCAGCATGGTGCCGCACCACGAGTATTGGGAATATGCCTTGGCGGCTGCCATTTCGGCAATGGGATTCTCTATGATTTTTAACATTCAGCGTCGTTTGCTTTGGGTAGTAGCTATCGGAGGTATTTTGGCTGTTTGTACACGTAACTTTGTCAATCTAGGACCGAGTACCAACAACATCGGTCTGGACATGGGATTGGTGGTCGGTTCGTTCACCGGTGCTTTGCTGGTCAGCCTGATAGCTGTAAAGGCGGTTCACTGGTTTCATGTCCCCAATCACGTACTGACCATTCCTTCGGTTATCCCGATGATTCCGGGAGTATTGATGTATCGAATGCTTTTCGGGCTCATCAATATGAATGTGCAGAATCTTGAAGGGGTTACTCCGTTGATGAAAGCTATTGAAAGTGGAGTAAATTCGGGATTGGTTATTCTTTGCATTTCCGTGGGGGTTGCTATCCCGAATATTTTTGGTCGTAAGTATATTGCTTCGTCCAAGAACAAACATTTGGCGGAAATATTGGAAGAACGCCACAAGCGAGGAAAGTTTGTCGAATGGTAAAGCTTTTTTGATAAAGAATGAAGTATGAAGAATGAAGAATTGTTTCGCCTGGAATTCTTCATTCTTCATTTTTATACTTTGAGCGGTGTGCAATTGTGCATTTTTAATGGGATACACACTGCCGGTGTCACTCCTGTTGCCAGTGTCACGCTGGATCGCCAATCCGCTTCTTCAATTACGCCGGGTTACACATCCGGCATGACAAGCAGGCTTTGGTCTTTCCGCAATATAGCTGCGCCGTTTGTAAGATTATTAATCTTACAGCGTGAAGATTAATAATCTTTCGGCATGAAGATTAATAATCTTACAAGCAAGGCAGCTATGCGGATTGGATTTTCAAACTAAACTGATGTTCTGGTTTGGCTTGGAAAAGCAACCGATGGACATAAAATGTATGGGTGTAAATCCGGCTTGACAAATATGACAAGCGACAAAAATGCACACGTTAATAAATATACCTATAAATGGGGATTGACCGATTCCCGTGGATTGTCTTACTTTGCAAACAGAAATCAATTATGAATTCATTTTTTGTTATGTGTAAACCCAAAACATATAAGCCGACCGATAAGATGAGCGACTTGATCTGTGAGAATTATGCGTTGCTGCAGGTGTTGAGCCGTTTTGGAGTATCTTTAGGATTTGGTGACAAGTCTGTTCAGGAAGTATGTGACATGAACGGGGTGGATTGTCCCACATTTCTGATTGTGGTTAATTTTCTGACAGAGGAGAACGACCGGATGCAGGACCATCTGGCACGACTTTCTGTGCCGGCATTGATGGATTATTTGCAACGTGCCCATTCGTATTTCCTCGATTTTCAGCTCCCCTCTATCCGGAAGAAGTTAATAGAAGCAATTGACTTTTCATTAAGCGACAAGGTATCGTATCTGATTCTTCAGTTCTTTGACGATTATGTGGGAGAAGTGAGGAAACACATGGAATATGAGAATAAACAAGTCTTTACTTATGTGAGAGATTTGTTGGAAGGAAAGAAGACTGAAGAATTCAGCATCGGAGTGTTTGCCCGTCATCATGACCAAATCAATGTTAAGTTGACCGAGTTGAAAAATATTATTATCAAATACTATCCGGCCAATGGAGACAATCAATTGTTGAATGCAACATTATTTGACATATTTTGTTGTGAAGAGGATCTGGCATCGCACAATCGGGTAGAAGATTACCTGTTCGTCCCTGCTATAATGGAGTTGGAAAAGGGGGTAAAATGAAATCAGAGGAAAACATACTGGTGGCTGTAGCCGAGACTTCAGTCATTGTCCGGAGCGGGTTGGTTACAGTGCTGAAACGTTTGCCGGACCTGAATGTTCAGACTGTGGAAGTAACATCGCAAGAAGGTTTGCAACACTGTATGGAAGCGCATAGTCCGCAATTGCTGATAATAAATCCACAGTTCGAAGGCTGGTTCGATGTAGAGGCTTTCAGAGAATGTTACCAATCATTGGACATTAAATTGGTAGCTTTGTTGAGTTCGTTTGTTGATTCGAACCGTTTGAAGGGATATGATGAGAGTATCAATCTGTTCGAAGATATAGAATCATTGGAAAAGAAGATTTCGGTGTTGATGAATTTTACAGACGATGAAGATGCCGATCAGGATGCCTTGAGTCAGCGGGAGAAAGAAATTATCTGCTGTGTGGTGCGCGGAATGACCAACAAGGAAATAGCCGAGAAACTTTTCATTTCGGTACATACGGTCATTACGCACCGGCGAAACATCACCCGTAAGCTGCAGATACATTCGGCGGCAGGTCTGACAATTTATGCCATTGTCAACAAGTTGGTTGAGTTAAGCGAGGTAAAGATGAAGTTGTAATTGGACTATTGTTTGGAATGTTTCTAAAATACCTATATGTAGGTATTGTCTGAATGTCTGAAAGCCGGTATCTTTGCAGCGTTAGTCATATGAAATTACGTAAACCACAAAAGTAAAAAGTTAGTTATTAGTTGGGCACTCCCTGCGAAGTGATTCGCGGGGAGTACGCGCATATAGGGGGTAATTTTCTTTCCGATATCGGATAATTCTTTCTGCCAATAAAGATAATCAGTGTCTTTTCTTCAGATAGCTGTTGTTTGCTTTATCACAGAAGCGAAAATGCTTTAAAAACCCATTCCTAATCAGCGCATGATAAATTAAAATAGTCGATTATCAATTGAAAACTCTTATCTTTGCCATCCGAAAATACAGAACGACGAATTATGGAAAACTTCAGCGAAATGATAGCACGGGCACTCAAGCTGCCCGCGCATCGCGTAGAAAATACATTGAAACTATTGGAGGGCGGCGCCACCATCCCCTTTATCAGCCGCTACCGCAAGGAAGCCACCGGCGGAATGGACGAAGTGCAGATAGGCGAGATACAGGCGCGTAACGAGAAGTTGCGCGAGTTGGCGAAACGGAAAGAAACCGTGCTCTCTACCATTGAGGGGCAGGGAAAGCTTATCCCTGAACTCCGTGCGCGGATAGATGCCTGCTGGGATGCCACGGAACTGGAAGACATTTACCTGCCCTACAAGCCCAAGCGCAAGACACGTGCCGAAATGGCGCGCCAGAAAGGGCTGGAACCGCTGGCGGCGCTGCTTCTGATACAGCGCGAGAACCGTTTGGACGCACGTGTGCATGCCTTCGTAAAAGGCGAGGTGAAGGATGAGGAAGAGGCCTTGAAAGGGGCGCGCGACATCATCGCCGAGCAGGTGAGCGAAGACGAACGGGCACGCAGCCTGGTGCGCGGATGTTTCGCCCGGCGGGGAGTCATCGTTTCGAAGGTGGTGAAGGGAAAAGAGGCGGACGAGGCGGCGCAGAAGTACCGCGACTATTTCGATTTTTCCGAACCTTTGAAGCGTTGTTCTTCGCACCGCCTGCTTGCCTTGCGGAGAGGGGAGGCGGAAGGCATCCTGAAGGTGAGCATCACGCCCGAAGACGACGAGGAATGCATCCGGGGGCTGGAGCGCCGCTACGTGAAGGGCGGCAATGCCTGTTCGGCGCAGGTGGCAGAGGCGGTGGCGGACGCTTACAAGCGTTTGCTTAAGCCTGCTATCGAGACCGAGTTTTCCGGCACCAGCAAGGAGCGTGCCGACGAGGAAGCCATCCGCGTGTTTGCCGAAAACCTGCGCCAGCTGCTGCTTGCTCCTCCGTTGGGGCAGAAGCGGGTGATGGGCATCGACCCCGGATACCGTACGGGATGCAAGGTGGTCTGCCTCGACGCGCAAGGCGCCCTGCTCTGCAACGATACGGTCTATCCGCATCCGCCGAAATCCGAGCGGCAGGCGGCGGCACGCAAGCTGACGACGCTGGTGGAGCAATATAAGGTGGAGGCGATAGCCATCGGCAACGGCACGGCGAGCCGGGAGACGGAACAGTTTGTCAGTGCTTTGCGCTTCGGGCGCGAGGTGCAAGTGTTTGTGGTAAGCGAGGACGGGGCTTCCGTTTATTCGGCTTCGAAGACCGCCCGCGAGGAATTTCCCGACTATGATGTGACGGTGCGCGGGGCTGTGTCTATCGGCAGGAGGCTGATAGACCCGCTTGCCGAACTGGTGAAAATCGATGCCAAATCTATCGGGGTGGGGCAGTACCAGCACGATGTGGACCAGACGAAGCTGAAAGCGGCGCTCGACCGCACCGTGGAGAGCTGCGTCAACCTGGTGGGCGTGAATGTCAATACGGCAAGCCGGCATCTGCTCACGTATGTGTCAGGGCTGGGCCCAGCATTGGCGCAGAACATCGTGGACTACCGTACCGCTCACGGACCTTTCCGCTCGCGGAAGGAACTGCTGGACGTGCCCCGTATGGGTGCGAAGGCGTTTGAACAATGTGCGGGTTTCCTTCGTATCCCGAACGCCGGCAATCCCCTCGACAATTCGGCGGTGCATCCTGAAAGCTATCCCATTGTAGAGCAGATGGCGAAAGACCTGAAATGTGCCGTCTCCGACTTGATAGCGGACAAGTCGCTCCGTGAGCGTATCCGGATGGAAGACTATGTGACAGACGAGGTAGGCATCCCCACCTTGACCGATATCCTGCACGAGCTGGAGAAGCCGGGACGCGACCCGCGCAAGCGGTTGGAGGCATTCTGTTTCGACCCTAACGTGCATACCCTTGACGACCTGTGCGAGGGCATGGAACTGCCGGGCATCGTGACCAACATCACCAACTTCGGGTGCTTCGTGGATATCGGCATCAAGGAAAAAGGGCTGGTGCACGTATCCCAGCTTGCCGGTCATTTTGTGAGCGACCCCACCACCGTGGTAAGCATCCATCAGCAGGTACGTGTGCGGGTGTTGAGCGTAGACAGGGAGCGCAAGCGCATCCAACTGACAATGAAAGAAAAATGATTGATTTTTTTCACCACAGAATTCTAAGACTTGCACAAGTTTTATGGCGGAATATTTTTGTTAAATAAGTTAAACGGGTGGGTTTCCCTGTCCCGTTTAACTTTTATAGTTCATAA
>NZ_NFJG01000110.1:0-14910 GCF_002159755.1 Bacteroides sp. An269 | reverse complement strand
CTCCTGTTCTTCGTCAGATAGCCCGCTATCTTCCTCATCACAGAAGCGAAAATGCCTCAAAAACTCATCCCAAATCATCGCACGATAAATTCAAAACAGCTTCTAAAAGACGGGTGTGTGGAAGCTGTACATGCTTTCTCAACAGATGAAACTGACGGACTGTTTGCCTGCCGATTATTTGCCTGGATTATCGGGAAGGATTAAATAAAAAATGAATGTCCGCCAACAGCCAATATATACCCCTGAAAAATGAATATATACTGCATTCGCGGTTGAATATATACTGCATCTGCGGTTGAATATATACTGCATTCGCCTACGGATATAACTTCATCGGCAAACGCAGTATTACTGCGTTTTCAACTCGGTCAGATTCGCTAAAGGACATTCATAAAAATATCAAGGAGAATCAGAAACTTACGTTGATTCTCCTTGATATTCAAAGCACCTGTTTAGAACTGTTTTTGATTAAAGCTCTTTATCTTATCCGAAATTGTCGTACATAATAGAAGATGAATCCACTCCCAAGCTATCCAACATGTTGACGACAGCTTTCGACATCGGACCCGGACCGCACATATAGTACTCAATGTCTTCGGGTGCCTCGTGATTCTTCAAGTAAGTTTCATACATCACCTGATGCACGAAGCCCGGAGTATATTTCACGCCTGCGGCATCGGCAGCAGGGTCAGGACGGTCAAGCGCCAAATGGAAATGGAAGTTCGAGAAATCTTTTTCCAACTGCAGGAAATCTTGCAAATAGAACACTTCATTCAATGCACGGGCGCCATAGAAATAATGCATTTCACGGTCGCGCGTATTCAATGTACGGGTCATGTGCATAATTTGTGCACGCAACGGAGCCATACCGGCACCACCTCCTACCCAAATCATTTCTTTCTTCGAATCGAATATCGGGTGGAAATCACCGTAAGGACCGCTCATCAGCACCTTGTCACCCGGCTTCAGCGTAAAGATGTAAGAAGATGCGATACCCGGATTCACGTCCATAAAACCACTGCGGTCGGGCTTGAACGGAGGCGTGGCAATACGGACCGTCAACATGAACACATCACCCTCTGCCGGATAGTTCGCCATTGAATAAGCACGGATAGTCGGCTCAGGGTTGACGCACTTCAACGAGAACATATTGAACTTCTTCCATGCAGGCAAATATTCATCACCGATCAATGACTTGTCAATATCCTTGTCGTAATCCATCGTAAATGCCGGAATCTTAATCTGTGCATACGAACCGGGGATAAAGTCCATGTGTGCGCCGGCAGGCAATTGCACCTTGAATTCCTTGATGAATGTTGCCACATTCTTGTTCGAAATAACGGTACATTCGTATTCCTTCACACCCAAGACCGATTCAGGCACTTTGATAGCCATATCGCCTTTCACTTTCACCTGACATCCCAAACGCCAATGGTCTTTCTGCTGCTTACGGCTGAAATGCCCTACTTCCGAAGGAAGGATTTCTCCCCCGCCTTCCAAAACCTGGCACTTGCATTGTCCGCAAGACCCTTTCCCGCCACAAGCCGATGACAGGAATATATTGTTTACAGCCAAGGTGTTCAGCAATGTCGAACCAGACTCCACTTCCAACTGGTTTTCTCCGTTAATGGTCAGTTTTACCTTACCCGAAGTTACCAAGAACTTTTTCGCCACCAACAAAATGATGACCAACACCAGAATAGTCACCAGGAATACTCCAATGCTTGCTAATATAAAATTCATGTCCATTGTCTTATTCCTTTCCTTATTAGATGTTCAAACCTGAGAAACACATAAATGCCATAGCCATCAAGCCTACTGTAATGAAAGTTATGCCCAAGCCCTTCAACGGAGCAGGCACATTGGAGTAAGCCATCTTCTCACGAATGGCAGCCAGGCCCACAATTGCCAGCAGCCAGCCTATACCCGACCCCAAGGCGTATGAAACAGAGTCCCATACATTGCCGATAAATTTCGGGTCAGACTCTCCCAAGCCAATGCGTTGCTGCATAAACAAAGACGCACCCATAATCGCACAATTCACGGCAATCAAAGGCAAGAAGATACCCAATGAAGCATACAATGAAGGACTGAAACGCTCTACAACCATTTCTACCAACTGGGTGATGGCAGCAATAACGGCAATAAAGAGGATGAAGCTCAAAAAACTTAAATCAATGCCCAAGATACCGTCTGCCGCAAGCACTTTGGTCTGAAGCAGATAGTTGACCGGTAAAGTCACAACCAATACGAACGTAACGGCAATACCTAACCCGAGGGCAGTTTTTACATTCTTCGACACAGCCAGATACGAACACATACCCAGAAAGAATGCAAAAATCATATTGTCCACAAAGATTGAACGGACCAATAAACTTATAAAATGTTCCATAATCATTACCTTTCCTTATTATTCCTTTTCTTGTAATTCGGGATGTTTCGCACGCTGATACCATATCAGGCAAGCCACAATAATCAATGCCATAGGCGGCATCAACATCAAGCCGTTGTTCACATATCCCGCCTCCTTAATGGCATCGTAATTCAATATATTGTAGCCTAACAACGTACCTGAGCCTAAAAGTTCACGGATAAACGCCACGATAATCAAAATCTTGGCATAGCCTAAGCCATTGCCCAGACCGTCCAGACAAGATTCCCACGGGCCGTTTGCCATCGCAAACGCTTCAAGACGTCCCATCAAGATACAATTCGTAATAATCAAACCTACGTAAACGGATAATTGCACACTGACATCGTATGCAAATGCCTTCAACACTTCGCTTACGATTGTCACCAAAGCGGCAACCACTACCAGCTGGACAATGATACGGATACGGTTCGGAATCGTTTTGCGAATCAATGAAATGACAACGTTGGAAAATGCCGTAATAATCGTTACGGAAAGACCCATTACGATAGCCGGTTCCAACTTAGAGGTTACGGCGAGTGCAGAACAGATACCCAATACCTGAACCGTTACCGGGTTGTTCATGCTTATCGGAGTAGAAAACACCTCTTTATTCTTAGCTGAAAATAAACTTCCCATGATATTCGTCCTCCTTATTTAGTAGTTAAAAAATTGGTATAATGGTCCATGCAGCTCTTTAACATCTGGCCTACCGCGACCGAAGTGATTGTACCGCCTGAGATTCCATCCACCTGGAATTCCGGCTTCTCAACCTTCCCGTTCTTCACGACATCCAGACCAACCACAGAACCATCCATGACTTTCTTGTCTTTAAACTCGTTTTGGAAATGCTCGGTAGCGATTTCCGCACCCAAGCCCGGAGTCTCCGAAGCATGAGAGAAATAAGTGCCATACACGGTATTCTTGTCTTCGTTCAGCGCCACATATCCCCAGATGGCACCCCAAAGGCCGGCACCGTAAACAGGAATAACATACTTTGTTTCCCCATCCACTTCACAGACAAAGAGATGAGCTTCTCCTTTTTCTTTATATGCTTTCTCATATCCGGTGACAAAAGCGCCTTCATACGGTTTCAGCGAACCGTCTTCAGCCACCAGCATATCTTCCTTCACCACCTCGGCAAACTTGGCTTCGGGATTCTGCACATCGCGAATGCCCAGTGAAGAAAGAATCTGTTTCTTCGTATCCAGCTCAACGTTCTTTCCTTGCAGTTCGCGCAAAGAAGAGTTGACGAAAGCCAGCAAAAACGCTACGATAATAACCAATACCGAAGCATAAATGATAGTATATGAATTACTATTGGTATTCATTGTTCTTCCGGTTTTTTAATTGTTAGACATTGCACGTTTGGCACGGCGTGAGATATTGTTCTGCACGACAACATAGTCAATCAGCGGTGCAAAAATATTCATCAACAGGATAGCCAGCATCATACCTTCGGGATAACCCGGATTAAGCACACGGATAATGATAGCCATCGCACCTATCAGGAAACCGTAAACAAACTTGCCGTTTTCGGTACGCGAAGAGGTAACCGGATCGGTAGCCATAAACACAGCACCAAAACAGAAGCCTCCCAAACACAAATGTTCGTACCAAGGCATGTGGGCAATGGCGGTATCCGGTCCCCACGTATTGAATACCCAACCCATAAGTGCACCACCTACGAATACGGACAGCATCGTTTTCCAGCTTGCCACTCCCGACCATAGCAGGATAACGGCACCAATGGCGATGGCAATCACGCTAGTCTCGCCGATAGAGCCAGGAATCAGACCGGTCACCATATCCCACGAGAAAGCAGGGCACTCGGCAACCTTAGCCACGCCTAACGGAGTAGCCGCCGTCAACCCATCCACAGTCTTACCCAGACCGAAGATGCTATCACCCGAAACCCATACGGTGTCGCCCGACATCTTGGTAGGATATGCAAAGAAAAGAAAGGCACGGGTTATCAAAGCCGGATTGAAAACATTCATGCCTGTCCCTCCAAACACTTCTTTACAGAATATGACCGAGAATGCTGTAGCGATAGCAAGCATCCACAACGGACAATCTACCGGAACAATCATGGGAATCAGCATACCTGTCACTAGAAATCCTTCCTGGATTTCTTCTTTTTTCCATTGGGCAACAATGAATTCAATGCCTAGTCCCACTACATAGGAAACAATAATCTTGGGCAACACGG
The DNA here is from genome assembly GCF_002159755.1 of Bacteroides sp. An269. NCBI lineage: Bacteria > Pseudomonadati > Bacteroidota > Bacteroidia > Bacteroidales > Bacteroidaceae > Bacteroides > Bacteroides sp. An269. The sequence goes on along the minus strand of NZ_NFJG01000110.1, from coordinate 10,288 downwards.
CCAGAAAACCATAACCGAACATTTCGATGAAACTTCCTTCAGCACCGGTAGCATGAAAATGCTGATACCCTACATTGTACATACCGAACAACAATGCCGGCATCAGAGCAATGACCACGAACGACATGATACGTTTGCTATCTATCGCATCGTGAATGTGCGTTCCCGTCTTCGATGTGGCATTCGGGACAAACAAAAATGTCTCGAAACCTTCGAATACAGAACGAAAAGCATGGTATTTGCCTCCCTCTTCAAAGTTCGGCTTTATCTTATCCAGATAATTTCTTAATGCGTTCATATTAAAGTTTATTAGTTTATTAGTTTTTGAGTTTGTTAGTTTGTAAGTTTGTTGGTTTGTCCATCGCTGCCTGCAAATCAGCTACAACTTAAAAAACTTAAGAACTTAAAAACTCAAAAAGCCATATCAATTAACACATTTCCTTACGAAGCATATCCAATCCTTCGCGGACAATACGCTGAAGCTCCATCTTTGATGAGCAGACAAATTCACAAAGAGCAAAGTCTTCGGGAGCGACCTCGTATATGCCCAGTTCTTCCATGCGATCGATATCGCCCGCGATAATTGCCTTTATCAAGTATTCGGGCAGAATATCCATCGGAAGGACTTTGTCATACTCGTTAGACATGATCATGTGACGTTCTCCACCTTTCACACGGGCATCCAGAACATACTCTTTCTTTTTGCCCATCAGCCAGTTGAAATACGAATGGCTGGTACTATAATCATTCAGACGAGGCATTATCCAGCCCAGCATTTCGTGCACGTCATTACCTTCCGGTATCACGGTGAGCTGCGAATGAAAGGCTCCTAAAAATCCGTTTACAGGAATTTTCTTCCCGGTCAGGACGTTGCCACTGATACAACGCACTTCCCTCTCCTTATTAATATTACCGGCAAGCACATCGGTCAGCATCGCTCCTATCTTCAATTTGCAATATGCCGGCTTCTTCACTTCCGAACCCGTGATGGCAACGGTACGGGTCAAATCCACCCTGCCCGTATTCATCAGGCGGCCGATAAAGATAACCGCTTGCGGATCAACCGTCCATACGATCTCGCCCTTATTTACCGGAGCGATGTGATTGATTTGCACACCGACATTACCTGCCGGATGCGGGCCTTCGAATACGGTCAATGTAACGCCTTTCGCTTGAGTCAATGCCTTAGCCTGCTGGCTTGCGCTGATGCTGAGATACACGCCGGCTATCTTAGCCAAAGCATCCAGCCCGGTTTGGAAATTCGCCTCCTCTCCTTTCAACGCGAACTCAAAGTCTGGTGCCAACGGATTCGAATCGAAAGCCGATACGAAAATCGCCCGTGGTGCAATTGTCGAGTCGGCAATTACATCATACGGGCGTTGGCGGATGAATGCAAACAAACCTGCATTCAGCAACAGTTCCTTTACGGCAGTTCCATCCATACGGGTTACATCTTGTTTCCCGAATTCTTCATAGTCTTGTTCTGCGGCTGCTTCTACTGTGATACTCATCACTTTACGGCGTGCGCCGCGTTCCACACTCGTTACTACGCCACTTACGGGCGAAACAAATTTCATCTCTGGGTGATTCTTGTCGATAAACAAGGGCCCTCCAGCCATTACATACTCCTGTTCTTTCACCACCACTTTCGGGATGACTCCCGTAAAATCATCAGGACACAATGCATAAAATCCCGGTTCTTTCACGCTCATCAGTTCCGTAGCAGCTTTTCCTTTCAGGTTTATGTTTAAGCCTTTACGTAATTTGATTAGATTAGCCATATATCAGGTATAAAATGAATATTCTAAGTTCGCGACAAATTTACACAATAATAGGGCAACGAAGAAAGTTTGCTTGCCCGATTACAGAAATATTTCCTTATTCAAGCAAGCAAACAACGTCTTATCACGAATAAACCGCTATTTTGTAATGTAAAGAATACAAAATCAGTATTCTTCGGCAAACATCGGGTCCCATGCCGGAAGAAGGACAGGCTTTTGTTTCAAGATGTCCAGTACACTTTCCGGCACGTATTTCTTTTCTACTACCAGCCGGAACATATATTCGTCAAACCATTCATCAGTCATGATAAGATGTCCGTGATAACCGGCTTCTGCGCCCCAACTGTTTTCGACCATCCATTTCTTCGGTTTGCCGTTGGCATCGAGGTCTACCGCCATCAGGGTCATGGCGTGGCTTGAACCACTTGCAAAAGTCTGGATACGCTGTTTTTTATTCATTCCGAATGAGGTGCCCATCAAAGAAGCATAATCGTAATTGTTCAAGTCGAGTGTACCGCGCTTGCTGTCAAGAAATTTTGCCACATCACACGAGAAATACATCATCGTACTATCCTTAATCGAACGGACAGCCATTTCCTTGATGTCTTCTATCGGCAGATTCACATACGTCCAGTTACGCCCATCGTAAGTATGACGGTCGTAATCGATTTCATAACACTTGTAAAACTCGCGGCTCGGGTCATTCATCAACATTACATAATTACCCGTCAAGTCATTACCTAAAAAAGTTTGATAGAAAGAGAGTGGTGTATATTCCTTGGTTTCACCGTTCATTGTCCAGGTGAAACGTTCTACTGGTTCCCCGAAAGCCAAAGCCAACATCCGGTAAATGGTGCCCATCATCTCTTTTTTCTGTTCTTCCAATGCAGTTTCCTTTGCTCCTTCCCCGGCAGCTTGACGCAACTGCAATCCGAACTCTTTCAGTTTAAGTCCCAGCAAGTCGGCTATCTGTCCGGTATGCTCGCTGCTATAAGTTTCCGGCATAACCGAAGCAGGTACTACACCATATTTCCCAATAATATCCGAAATGCCTGTAAACTGTCCTCCGTCGCTGATAGGATGCTTAAAAAGCCATTCTACCATTTTGTCTTCCATCGGTTTTTCACGGGTATCAATGATGCCTTGCAGGAAAAGGTTTGCTTTTTCCAGTTGGTCGTAGAAAAAACAATAATTTTGAGAAAATTCCATTTCGTCCAACCCATACTTCGCCATCATCTGTGCCCGAAGTACATTCAGTCCCGTAAACAGCCAACAACGCCCTGATTGTTGCTGGTCGGTAATGCCGTGCGAAACAACACGGTTGGAAAAATGCGTATCAAAATTTGCCAGATTCTCATGGTTCTTTGCCAATACTGAAATGCTGGTCCCTGCCATCGCATTGTAAATAGCCTTATCAGATGGCGTAGGCTTGTAGCTGTCTTTGATGTCTTTCAACAATTCAGGAGTAATCCCCCCTTGCTGTGCCTGTGCCGCAGCCAGCGCCATTGTCATAAGACAGAATGCAATACTTCTCTTCATGTTCGCTATATCTGTTAATTAGATGTAATATTTTTATAAAATCATCGATATATGGGTGCAAATATAACAATTTTCTCATATTTCCCCATGCCTTTTCAACGCTTTTTCATTTCAGAGGCTTCAGGAAAAACAGTCGGCTAAAAGCTTCCTCAAACGAACATAAGTGACACGACTGACTTACTTATGTGAAAAGCCCAAGTTACTTATGTGAACCAACCCACCCACTTATGTTCATCAAAAAGCATGCTTGAGCCGTGTCTTTATTGCCCGAATGTGGCATTCATTTTTTAAAAATCTTGAAATAACAGAAGAAAATAAAGCTTACCTCAGCTGATATTTGTACTTTTGGTTAATTTTCTGAAAGCATATATATGAGAAAGGTAATCCACATAAAACATTTTGTCCGTTCTGTTATCATACTGATTTTGGTATGTTACTTCGGATTGATTGCCATATTCAACCTTTCTTTCGTCCAAAAACAAATATCAGACCTTGCTGCCGAAGAGCTAAGTAAGCTCATGAAGACCGAAGTGAGCATTGGCAATATCGATTTAGGGTTACTGAACCGGGTTATCATCCAAAATGTGACGTTAAAAGATCGGGAAAACGAGGAGCTGCTTAAAGTCTCACGTTTTTCGGCCAAAGTGGAAATATCATCTTTGTTGCATGGGAAAATCCGTATCAGCAGTGTGCAACTTTTCGGACTGAATGCACGATTGAACCGCAAAACACCTGACAGCCCTGCCAATTTCCAATTCGTACTTGATGCCTTTGCCTCGAAAGACACGGTAAAGAAAGAGAAAAACATTGACTTGCGCATCAACTCAATATTAATCCGGCGCGGACAAGTGTATTATGATGTGCTTTCCGAACCTGCCACTCCCAACCGTTTCAATGACAAACATATCGGTATCCAGAATTTTTCGGCCACTCTTGCATTGAAAGCTTTGACCAATGATTCGGTCAATGCACAAGTCCGGCGAATGAGTTTCAATGAAATCAGTGGGTTCAGACTAAAGAAACTTGCCTTGAAATGTATTGCTACTCCACGCTACTTTACCATAAATGATTTGGAATTGCAATTGCCTGAAACCATTCTTTCCATTGACAGCCTGACCGCAGCGTACGACAGTGTACCCCACTTCCCTCATCTGACCAAGAATACCACCTATCAGATGCGGCTGAATGCCCGTATTACACCAGCCGACATATCCATGTTCGTACCGGCGTTCAGCCACTTTCACAGTCCTGTAGAGCTTCATCTGGCACTGGATGGAGAGGGAAATCATACCCGTTGTACCGATATCTTTGTAAGCGGAAACCATCAGACCTTATTGCTGAAAGCCCAAGGTATGATCAATCATTGGAACCGGAAGGAAGACCTTTATCTTTTCGGGCAAGTGTCTCATTTAGATGCCGATGCCCAAGGACTGTCATGGCTTTTCCACAACCTCTCGGACAAAGATTCCATACCCGGTATTGTAAAACATCTGGGAGACGTACATTTCAATGGAGATGTATCAGGCTACCTTCACCAACTGACAACACATGGCACTGTCCTATCCGAAGCCGGCTCTGTGCGGGCTAACGTAACGATGCATAAACCGAAAGGTGCGTTGTATCATTCTTATTCAGGCAAAATAATCAGTGAGCAGTTAAATTTAGGTGCGTTACTCGGACAGGAAAAAACATTTGGCAATGCAGCTTTCGATATCGAACTGCAAGGATTCCGTTATCAGGACGGGAAACCGGAATCATACATCAAAGGCATTGTTTCGTCTTTGTCTTACAAACAATATGAATACCACAATATCTTACTCGACGGGCAATACACGCCCGGAGGATTTGATGGGAAAATATCAGTAAATGACCCGAACGGAAGTATCGAAATCGAAGGTCATGTCGCTACCCAGCAGGCTATTCCCGATTACAACCTGAAAGCCACCATCCGTCATTTCAACCCTAACAGGCTGAATCTTACAGATAAATATCAAAACACAGATTTCTCACTGAATCTGATGGCAGACTTTACAGGACATTCTGTCGATGATATGAAAGGAAGAATCAGCATTGACAGCCTGATAATGAAGGCACCCGAACCGGAAAAGTGTTATACATTCGACCATTTCAGCATTCTGGCAGGAGCAGTTCCCAACAGTGGTGAGAAGCAAATTAAAATCCAGTCCTCTTTTTTAAAAGGAGAAATACAAGGGTATTATTCGTATCGCACGTTGCCTGTAAGTATCCTGAAGACAGTACAACATTACTTGCCTTCTTTACTGGCTGCCGACAAGCATCTTTCTGATACCAACAACAACTTTCGTTTCCATATACAGATAGACAATACAGAGCTTTTATCAAAAGTGTTTGATGTCCCTTTGCTACTATCCATGCCGGCTTCCCTGCAAGGATATTTTGACGACAGCCATACCCGCATCCAGGTACGGGCTTATGCACCCGAATTTACATACAAAGGTGCCTATTACGAATCTGGGACTTTTTTGTGCAACAATACGGAAGAAGGATTGCAATGTCAGCTCCGTACCAATAAACGGATGAAAAAAGGAGGAATGATAAACCTTGCTGTCAATGCGCTGGCCAAAGAAGACCAGTTAAAAGCAACCATTAACTGGGGGAATAATACAGTTAACACTTTTAGTGGACTGATAGATGCCGAGGCATATTTCGAGAAACCGGAATCAGGAGAAAAGCTAAGCACACGTATCAACATACAGCCCAGCCAAATCGTTTTGAATGATACCATTTGGAAAATACATCCTTCGGAAGTTGTCATCGACCAAGGCATCGTAGATGTACGTAATTTTTTGTTCGAACATCAAGACCAATACGTACGCGCCAACGGACGTATCGGTAAATCGGGAACTGACAGTTGCCTGGTCGACTTAAGTAACATCAATCTGCAATACATCATGGATATCATCCAGTTTCATGCAGTCAAATTCAACGGACTGATTACCGGTCGTGTACATCTTCATCACGTGCTGGACAATCCTGTCATGTACACACGACTGGACGTGAAAGGTTTTTCACTGAATGATGCTTTATTAGGCAGAGGCGACATCAAAGGTGAATGGGACAACGAATTAGGAGGCATACGCCTGTTGGCAGACATCCGTGAGAACGAACATTATTCAACTTTTGTTAATGGTTACATTTCGCCTAAAGAAAAAGGATTGGATTTACACATCAAGGCAGGAGGTACTAATCTGGCTTTTCTTCAGCCATTCATTGATGGCATTTTTACCAATATGCAAGGACGTGTATTCGGCAATGTCCGTCTGTTCGGTCCGTTCTCGGGACTGGATTTGGAAGGAAGTGCCCAGGCTGATGCCAGCATGAAAGTAGACATATTGAATACATCTTTCAAGTTACACGCCGACTCTGTGCGTATCCGTTCCGGACATTTCGGATTCGAAAACGTACAAATAGCGGATATGGAAGGCCATACCGGTCTGGTAAACGGAGCCCTCAACCATCAGAAGCTGAAACACTTGACTTATAATTTCCGATTCAATACCAACAACATGCTGGTATATCACACAGAAAAAGAAACCCCTGAATTTCCATTCTATGGAACTATCTACACCACGGGCGAGGTATTGTTACGAGGCGGAAACAATGCACTGAATGTAGACGGCACTTTACGTACCGACCCACGTACATCATTTACGTATGTTACTGCTACGGCGGCCGAGGCCACAAGCAAACAGTTTATCAAATTTGTAGACCGAACGCCACGACGCCAGCAGGAAAACATCCATACAGAAGTATACCATCCCCTTAACATACAGAAAGAAGAGGAAGAAGACGATACTCCTCTTGATATGCATTTAAATTTCCAAATAGAAGCCACTCCTGACGCTACGATGCGCATTATCATGGATCCTGTGGCGGGAGACAACATTTCCGCTAACGGCACGGGAAACCTGCGCATTAATTTTTATAACAAAGGCGATTTTCTGATATTCGGCAACTATAATATCGGAGAAGGTATATATAAAATGAGTATGCAGAATGTCATTCGCAAAGACTTTGTTTTACAGTCGGGAGGCACAGTCTCATTTAACGGTAACCCACGTCAAGCAAATCTGAATGTACAAGCTGTTTATACGGTCAATTCGGCTTCATTGAACGATCTTGTAGCAGACGCATCCTCCACCAAAGGAACTGTACGTGTAAACTGCCTTTTGAATTTAAGCGGTAACCTGACCAGCCCGACACTGAAGTTCGACCTTGATTTGCCCACCGTTAGCGATGAAGACCGCGAACTGGTACGTAGCCTGACCAGTACCGAAGAACAGATGAACACCCAGATTATCTATCTGTTGGGGGTCGGCAAATTTTACACATACGACTACAATAGTAATGCCAACCAATCGGATGCAACCAGTTCACTGGCATTCAGCACCTTGTCCGGTCAATTAAACAATATGCTCTCGCAAGTTATCGACAACCAGAACTGGAACGTAGGCACGAATCTAAGTACAGGAGAAAACGGCTGGAGTGACGTAGAAGCAGAAGCTATTCTTTCGGGAAGGCTACTGAACAACAGACTCATTATCAATGGCAATTTCGGATACCGCGACAACGCCATGCAGAATACCAATTTTGTAGGTGACTTTGAGGCTATGTGGATATTGACCAGGAACGGCGAATTCCGCTTAAAGGGTTATAATGAGACCAATGACCGATACTTTACCAAATCTACACTGACAACGCAAGGCATCGGCCTAATGTATAAAAAAGACTTTGACAATTGGCGCGAACTGTTCGATTGGATATTGCTTCGCAGAAGAAAAGACAAGAAGTCTACAGACGAACAACCTGTCGCCCAACAAAAACGAAACAAAAAACAAACTAAATAATTCAGTTATGGGAAAGAATTTTTATCTACCAGCCGAATGGCATGCCCAAAGCTATATCCAGCTGACTTGGCCACATACCGGAACAGACTGGAACTATATGCTTGAAGAAGTAGAATCGTGCTTCCTCCATTTGGCTCAGGAAATAGCAGCCCGGCAACCGTTGTTGCTCGTGGCTCCCGAATATCCGAAAATACTTGAGAATGTTGACTTCAGGCATAACATTCACTTTATCGCCTGCCCTACCAATGATACATGGGCACGCGACCACGGCTTCATCACAGTACTTCAACAAAATGCCTCCCCACTGTTACTCGACTTTTGTTTTAATGGTTGGGGAATGAAATTTGCCGCCTGTAAAGACAACCTGATCAATATGCATCTGCATGAAAGTGGTGTATTGAACGGGCATTACGTCAATTGCCGCAATTTCGTATTGGAAGGCGGTTCGATAGAAAGTGACGGAGAAGGTACATTGCTTACTACTTCCACTTGTCTGCTGGCTCCAAACCGGAATGATACTTTATGCCGCAATGAAATCGAACAATATTTGAAAGAACGATTCAACCTGTTCCAGGTATTGTGGTTAGATTATGGCTTCCTGGCTGGTGATGATACAGACAGCCATATCGATACGTTGGCACGTCTTTGTCCTGCTCATACCATTGTATATGTACAATGTACCGATGAAAAAGACGAACATTACGGTGCTCTGCACGCAATGGAAGAACAACTGAAGTCTTTCCGCACACTCAACGGAGACCCCTATCGCCTACTCCCAGTACCTCTGCCCGATGCCATTTACGACGCTGAAGGTGAAAGACTGCCTGCCACATATGCCAATTTTCTGATTATGAACGATGCTGTATTATATCCGACATACGCTCAGCCAGAAAAAGACAAAGAAGCTGCCAAAGTATTGAAATCGGCTTTTCCCGACCGGGAAATCATAGGAATAGACTGCCGGGCACTGATACAGCAACATGGTTCATTGCACTGTGTCACCATGCAATATCCCGAAAGCGTATGCCCTTCCTTGTAAAACAAGATTAAATTACTTCACCTTTTATATAATTAAGACAATTATGACAAGAATCATTCGCGTAGGTATCGTACAACAGGCTTGTTCGAACGATATCAAAGCCAATTTAGAAAAACTGCACGGCAACATTGCTTCCGTAGCACAAGCCGGAGCCAATCTGGTCGTATTGCAAGAATTACACAATACTCCCTACTTTTGCCAGACAGAAGATACAAGTTTGTTTGATTTAGCTGAACCTATACCCGGTCCTTCAACAGGCTTTTACAGTGAAATAGCTGCCGCTTACGGCATCGTCTTAGTTACGTCACTGTTCGAACGCCGTGCTCCCGGACTATATCATAACACTGCAGTCGTATTCGAAAAAGATGGGAATATTGCTGGAATCTACCGCAAGATGCACATACCCGATGACCCTGCCTATTATGAAAAGTTTTATTTCACTCCTGGTGATATCGGTTTTGAACCGATTGAAACATCTGTCGGGAAATTAGGTGTACAGGTTTGCTGGGATCAATGGTATCCGGAAGGTGCCCGGTTAATGGCACTGAAAGGAGCAGAACTATTGATTTATCCCACAGCCATTGGTTGGGAAAGTACGGACACACATGAAGAACAATTACGTCAAATCGGTGCTTGGGTAACTGTTCAGCGGGGACATGCTGTTGCCAACGGGCTACCGGTCATTGCCGTAAACCGTGTAGGACTGGAACCCGATCCTTCAGGGCAAACCAATGGTATTCTGTTTTGGGGCAACAGTTTTGTTGCCGGCCCACAAGGCGAACTGCTGGCACAAGCAAGCAATACAAAAGAAGAAAATCTGGTTGTGGACATAGACATGAACCGGAGTGAAAACGTCCGTCGCTGGTGGCCGTTTTTAAGAGACCGGCGCATTGAAGAATTTGGTGATTTAACCCGTCGATTTATTGATTAGTTTCTTAGAAGCTGTTTTGAATTTATCGTGCGATGATTTGGGATGAGTTTTTGAGGCATTTCCGCTTCTGTGATGAGGAAGATAGCGGGCTATCTGACGAAGAACAGGAGCG